>NZ_CALRZC010000017.1:0-67685 GCF_943372545.1 Variovorax sp. YR752
GTGAGCGCACTCGACGTCTCGGTGCAGGCCCAGGTGCTCAACCTCATGCAGGACCTGCAGCAGCAGTTCGGCATCAGCTACCTGCTCATCAGCCACGACCTCGCGGTGGTCAACCACCTGTGCGACGACGTGTGCGTGGTGTTCAAGGGCCAGATCGTGGAGCAGGGACCGCCGGCCGATCTGTTCCACCACGCGCAGCACCCGTACACCCGCACCTTGCTGTCGGCGGTGCTGCACACGCCGCCCGGCGGCGCGTTGCGCGCGGCCTGAACACGGGGGCCTTGCCCCTCGGACAAATCGGTCATGAGCATCTGGTGGCGCGAGGCCTCGGCTTCGCGCAAGATCGCTCGCCCATCCGGGAACGTCCCGAGGAAATACCGCCCGCGCCGGCGCGCACCGGAGGGCCTGCTGCGAGAGAATGATCCGCTGCACGTGGCATCTTTCGTGCTGTGTGTCTTTCTTTCGTGGCGCTGCGCTTCCCTCTGGGGCACGGTGCGCGCCGAAGCAGTCATTCGACACTGACCGTTTTCCGGAGATCACCCCGTATGTTGAACCGTCGCACCCTCCTTACCACCGCCGGCGCCACTGTCGCCCTGGCCACTCCGCTGGCCGGCATGGCGCAAGGCCGGAAGGACGCCATCGTGATCGGCATGGCCCTGGAGCCGCCGGGCCTGGACCCGACCACCGGTGCCGCCGCCGCCATTGCCGAGGTCGTGCAATACAACATCCTGGAAACGCTGACCAAGATCAACGTCGACGGCAGCGTCACGCCGCTCTTGGCCGAGAGCTGGGAAATCTCGCCCGACCTGAAGACCTACACCTTCAAGCTGCGCAAGGGCGTCAAGTTCCAGAACGGCGAGCCCTTCAACGCGTCCACCGTCAAGTTCGCCTTCGACCGCGCCGGCGGCGAGAAGAGCACCAACAAGGACAAGCGCACCTTCGCCAACCTCGCCACGCAGGTGGTCGACGAGCACACGGTCGTGGTCATCAACAAGGAGATCGACCCCGACCTGCCCTTCGTGCTGGGCCAGGCCACGGCCGCCATCGTCGAGCCCAAAAGCGTCGACACCAACGCCACCAAGCCGATCGGCACCGGCCCCTACAAGCTGGACAGCTGGGCCAAGGGCTCGTCGATCACGCTGAGCAAGTGGGAAGGCTTCCGTGCGCCCGCCGTCGCGAAGATCAACAAGGTCA
Source organism: Variovorax sp. YR752 (assembly GCF_943372545.1). NCBI lineage: Bacteria > Pseudomonadati > Pseudomonadota > Betaproteobacteria > Burkholderiales > Comamonadaceae > Variovorax > Variovorax sp. YR752. The sequence continues at coordinate 1,195 of NZ_CALRZC010000017.1, forward strand.
CCTTCCGCTTCATCTCGGACACCGCCGCGCAGGCCGCCGCCGTGCTCTCGGGCGACGTCGACGTGTTCACGCGCATCGGCACGCGCGCCGTGCCGCAGTTCCGCAACAACCCGCAGTTCCAGACCATCCTGGCCGGTTCGCGCGCCAAGACCATCCTCTCGATCAACAACAAGAAGAAGCCGCTCGACGACGTGCGCGTGCGCCGCGCGATCCTCGCGGCCATCGACCGCAAGGCCTTCATCGAAGGCGCGGCCGACGGCCTGGGCGTGCCGATCGGCAGCCACTACGTGCCGGGCGCCGCGGGCTATGTCGACACCACGGGCATCAACCCCTTCGACATCGAGAAGGCCAAGAAGCTGCTCGCCGAGGCCGGCGTGAAGACCCCGCTCGAACTGCGCATGACCCTGCCCCCGCCGCCATACGCGCGCCAGGGCGGCGAAGTCATCGTGGCGCAGCTCGCCAAGATCGGCATCAACGTGAAGATCCAGAACGTCGAGTGGGCGCAGTGGCTCAGCGGCACCTACGGCAACAAGGACTACGACCTGTCGATCATTTCGCACGTCGAGCCCTTCGACCTCGGCAACTACGCCAAGCCCGACTACTACTGGGGCTACCAGTCGAAGGCCTTCGACACGCTGTTCGACAAGATCAAGTCCACCGGCAACGCGGCCGAGCGCAACAAGCTGCTGGGCGAGGCGCAGAAGCTGCTCGCCACCGACGCGGCCAACGGCTTCCTCTACCAGCCGCAGTTCCCGACCGTGGCCAAGAAGAACGTCAAGGGCCTCTGGAAAGAGAACCCGATCTTCGTGAACGACCTGTCCGCGCTGTCGTGGGGATGAGCCCCGCAGTGTCCGACCCTTCCCTGCCTTCGTTGAGCGACCTGTCGGCGCAGGAGCTGTCCGCGGCCTACCGCGAGAAGCGCCTGTCGCCGGTCGAGGTGACGCGCGCCGTCATCGCGCGCATCGAGCACTGCGAGCCCCGGCTGCAGGCCACGTGGCTGTTCCGGCCCGAGGCTGCGCTGGAGCAGGCGCGCGCCTCGGAGCAGCGCTGGCAGCGAGGCGATGCGCGCGGCCCGCTCGACGGCGTGCCGACCACCATCAAGGAAAACATCGCCACGCGCGGTGACCCGCTGCCCGCGGGCACCGCCGCCGTCGACCTCATGCCCGCCGCCGCCGACGCCCCGCCGGCCGCGCGCCTGAAGGAGGCCGGTGCCGTCATCGTCAGCAAGACCACCATGCCCGACTACGGCATGCTGTCGTCGGGGCTGTCGAGCTTTCACACGCTCGCGCGCAACCCCTGGGACCTGAGCCGCACGCCGGGCGGTTCGAGCGCCGGTGCCGGTGCCGCCGCGGCCGCGGGCTACGGCCCGCTGCACCTGGGCACCGACATCGGCGGCTCGCTGCGGCTGCCCGCGAGCTGGTGCGGCATCTTCACGCTCAAGCCCAGCCTGGGACGCATCCCGATCGATCCGCCCTACATGGGCCGCGCCGCCGGCCCCATGACGCGCACCGTCGGCGACGCCGCGCTCATGATGCAGGCGCTGGCCCGGCCCGACGCGCGCGACAGCATGAGCCTGCCTGCGCAGGACATCGACTGGGCCGCGTTCGACGTCGCGCCCGACCACCTGCGCGGCCTGCGCATCGGGCTGCTGCTCGACGCCGGCTGCGGCCTCGCGGTCGAGCCCGAGATCCAGGCCGCGGTCGAGCTGGCCGCGCGCCTGTTCGAAAAGGCCGGCGCCATCGTCGAGCCGATGCAGCCCTTCATGTCGCAGGCCCTGCTCGACGGCATGGACCACCTGTGGCGCATGCGCTCGCTCGTGGACCTGAAGGCCCTGCGCCCCGACCAGCGCGCCAAGGTGCTGCCCTACATCCGCGAATGGGCCGAGAGCGCCGCCGAGTTCAGCGGCGAGCATGTGTTCCGCAGCTTCAGCCAATTCCACGCGACGCGCGTCACCACGGTGAACGCCTGCGCCCGCTTCGACTACGTGATCTCGCCGGTGTCGCCCAACATGCCCGCGGCGGCCGAGGCGCCCTCGCCCACCAACGACCCGCTGCGGCCGCTGGAGCACATCGGCTTCACGGTGCCGTTCAACATGTCGGAGCAGCCGGCCGCGTCGGTGAACTGCGGGTACTCGGCCGGCGGCTTGCCGATCGGGCTGCAGATTGCGGGACAGCGCTTCGACGACCTCGGCGTGCTGCGCGTGGCGCGTGCGTTCGAGCAGATCCGGGAAATGCAGCGGCCCTGGCCGCGAGTTGCTCCAGACTGATCGAATCGGTCCAGGTCGAGTTCGACGCTGCTCCGACTCGACCCACAGCGCGCCCGACCGCGCCTCGCGGCAAACGCCATCGTCGAATCCCCTCGCCTTCGTGAAGAACTGCCTGCGCAGGGAGCACATGCTCCCCGCACAATGCGCCCTCGTCTCACACCTTGTCACAGGTTGAGACCACAAGAGCGCACAGCGCCGGTCAGTCAAACAACAGGGAGGAAAACGCAATGTTCATGCGTCGCTTTGCCGCGTTCGCGGCTTCTGCTTCAGACCCCGCGCGCCATCGATTGGCCGTGACCACGCCGGGAGGCTAGTCGATGGCCCTCCTTCCCCGAGTCTGCGACTGCAGCGAGCCCTCGCCAAAGCTGGCGTTGATCCTTTACCCCAGCCTGGGGACTCCTCTGCTGATCGGACCGCACCAGAAGAAGTGCAGTCTCTTCATTGCAGCGGAATCGCTTGGTCTCGCCACGAGCAGCGATGGGAGAACCACGTTGGACAAACGTGGACGGGTGAGCCTCCTGCCCAGCGACGCATCAGCGACCGTCGCGCGCCATCTTCGACTCGTGGCAATGAAAGGGGCGAAGCCTGACACTGACATTCAAGTCGGCGCACTGACCGGCGACGGCCGAGACTGCGCTATCGCGAAAACAGCCATCAAGGTCTGGCGGGTCGCCAAGTTCGAGCCTGGCGCCATCATCTACAACCAGAAAGGCGAAGTGTTCGCCACCGTCAGTCCGCAGGCCGTCAAGGCGTTCGGTGCCGCCGGCTTCCCGGCAGGCGATATCTACGAAGTGGAACTCGACCTCGCCCGATTAGCCATCAAGCCAGAGAGCGCTGAGTTCAAGAGCTTCGCCTGGATGGTGAAGCCCACACAGGCCCAGAAGAACGACTACCCATCACTGTGCACGGGCGGCACGGTCCACGCGCAGGACTTGCTGGTCGAAACCTTTCTCTCTCGGCAAATCACGAGTCGATCGCATCGTCACCAAGCCACCAACGCGCCCGCCGTGATGCGGCGCGGCAAGGAAGCGGCCTTGATGGAATATGACGTTCCACGAACCGCCCGTTCCGCACAATCGCTGTTCACCGAAACCGATGCGCGCCTCGCCGCATGGCATCCGGTCATCCGCCTCGCCAGCGACGCACCCTTGAAAGTCGGGCACCTGAGCGATGTGCATATCAACGTGCGGCACAACGCGCTGGCCAAGTCGCCTGCGCATGTGATCGAAGACAGCCAGTTCACCAAAGGCCAACGACCTGCAGTGGGTGAACTCGTGTGCAACACCTTCAACGCCCTCAAGGCCTTGTTCGATCAGGTGGGTGTCAGCAAGCGCCCCGATACCGTCTTGCTACTCACGGGCGACCTGATCGACTTCAATCGCAACATCGACCCTGCCAAGGTGCCGGACCGGCGCATCGGGGAGCAATGGAAACTCTTCAACGTCCTGAACCGGCTCAATGATCCCGCGAACCCCGAGCTGTACCCGCGCGGCCAAGACGACATGCTGGCCTACAGTCTGGTGCGCTATGCGTACAACGAGCTCAAGTTGCCTGTGTTCATGACGACGGGCAACCACGAGGCCTACGACATCGCCTATGGGGTCTATCCGCGCGTCGGCGTCTGGGGCATGACGCTCGGCGCCATGGAAATCCTGCAGGCCGAGATGCGCAAGACGCTCGCGCAGTGGGCACAGCTGCTGGCAGCGCATGATGCCTGCGACCGCCAGATCGACAGCATTCAGAGCACATTCGATCGGTCGGCTCAGCAACGGGGCGAGGACACACACGCTGCGCTGCGATCGGCCCGCCAGCAGAATCAGGCCGCACTCGAAGGGCTTCGGGTCAGCAGCAACACCGCCGCCGCCAATGCCAAGGCCGCGCTCGACGACTACCTGCGCCAGACCCGGGCAGGGCAACCCAAGGTCGCGTCGCCTGAGCCTGCCCTGAAGTCGTCTGGCAACGGACTTGCCGCACAGGCGTGGGGCGTCTATCACGCAGCGCTCCAGAGTGCCAAGCAGACTGTGGTCGACGCAACCAACGCCGGTATCAGTGCACTCTGGGGCACGTACACAAGCGCCGTCGGCGCGGTCGGTCATGGTGCGATCGGCCTCAGTCAGAGCGCCGGAAATCTGGGCATTCAACTTGCTGATCTCGCAGACGACCTGAGGACGCGCGCGATGGACCTCGGCGTAAGCGCTGGCGTGGTGCAGGCGCAGACGGTGATTGCGCACATGGCGACGTCATCGCATCTGGCGGTCAGCGCCGCTCGCGTCAGCGTGCAAGCTGCACTGCAAGCCAACAAGGAAATGCTCACCATGCTGGATGCGTCAATCGACGCGCACAGGAAAGACGTGGAAGGCGCCAGCAAGTTCGCGGGCCTGCGAGCCAATCCGGGCATCTCGGCAGATCACAACATGACGGTGTTCGAAGCCACGCTGGCCTACGGACCGACCTATGGGCAGACGTGGACCAGCCTGAACTTCACCACCGCCAACTTCGACTGGTTCAGCGTGCTCTTCACACCGCTGTCCGATTTTTGCATCGCAATGCCCACAGAGCCCGATGCGACGCGACCTCCCCAGCAGGTTCTCGTCGGTCTTGCGTGGGGCGAAACAGAGAACTTCATGAACGTCGAGGGCGTCGCGAAGCTTGGTACCGACCGCCATGGCGCGATGATCCTGCCGCGCGCCAGCGCGAGCATCGATGCAGCCCAGCAGGCTGTGCTGCGCCAGGCTTTGGCACTGAAGGGCAGCACAAACGCCCCGCTCGTGGTCGCCAGCCACTTCACGATGATCAACTACAACGCTGCGGCCCTCCAGGAAGAGCTGAGCTTCGTTCCCCACGACGGGCCGCGCGGACTGACCTCGGCCGGCTTCAACAACGCCAACTTCGGCACCTGCGAGCGCAATCTCAAGTGGTACTTCGCGCATTGCGCCAGCGTACCTGGGCAGCCGACACGCGTCGACTGGCACCTCAGCGGCCACAGCCACCGCAGCGCGCTGTACACCATCAGCCAAGGTCGCAGCACCCTCGGCGCTGGCACGGTCACCGTCGCGTCCCGGCGCGATCCCGGCATGTACAAGGACGGCCTCACAGCGTACGCCCGGAGCGGCACGCAATTCGTCGTGAGCTCATGCGGCGGCCCCATCGGTGTCCAGAACCTTGCCGGCGAACTCAACGGCCACACGCTGCGCCCGCCCGCAGGCAGCCTGCTCGATTGCGGCGAGCGCAAGCTCCGTCAGATCAAGACCCAACGCACCGGTCGCGACACAGGCACCCGTTACAACGAGGTGCCACGCCTGGCGGTTGCCCTGGACTACCTGCACGTACTGCAACCGGACAACGCCCCCGTGCATTTCGCGTGGGAATCTCGGACGGGCCTGCTGAACAAAGGACGCGCTGACACGGTGAAAGTTCTGTTGAACGATCAAATGAAGAAGCTCGACTGCATCGCGGCAATGAAGGTATGGATTTTTGAGGGTGGTCGTGTGGACGAGAAGAAAAAACCAAAGCCCTCAACCTGGCACTGCCTGACTCCGGAGTTCAAGCGCGCAGAGACCGGTGGCGCATTGCGCTTCACCTCGGCAGACCTGAAGAAACTGGCAGAAGCCATGGTGACGACCTCCACACGCCCCGCTGTGGGTGGCGCCGCAGACCTGTCCAAAGGTGCAGGGGTTCTCTTCATGCAGCGAGTGACGCAAGCCTTCTGCGAGGTCATCCTGAAGAAGCCCACGATCGCGCTGTACACCATGGGTCCCGAGAAGGGAAAAGCCACACCCGATTGGAGTGCAGACATGAAATGGGAGAACGATTCGTGGATATTTCCGCTGGAGATCGGGACGTCTCTGGTGGGGTCGAACGCGTTCGACTTCATGCAGCGCAGAAGTGGGGAGCACGGACAAGTGCCGGATTGGCGATTCTTGGCGGAGCAATACAGGGACAAGGGATACATCGCTGCCCACGAAGTCATTACGGGTCGGGCTGTCAAATGAGTGTCGGCGCATGAAACGTCGGGGATTTCTATCAATTGCGATACGAATCGCAGGCGGTTACGGCGCAATTTTTTTGACGGGATGTGATCTGATGAAAAAAGAAAAGATTCAAAACTTCGGCAAGCAATTCAACTATTTGAAAGACCCCGATCTGCGCAAGCGGGAAGCAGGGGACGTCACGCTGACGCTCGATAGCGCCTACGTCAGCAATGTGGAGTTCATCGGACAGAGCTGGAACAACATTCGATTCATCAACTGCGAGTTTGTTGGCTCGCATCAGATCAGACCAAAAAGCCTTGAAAAAGTGATCTTTGAGAACTGCCGCTTCACTGGCGTCTTCAACCTCGGCGTTCTCAAAGAGGTTCGATTCCTAGACTGCCAACTGGTCGGCGGAACCCACTTGGTTGGAGACACCGGAAGTCGCTCCACTGTCTTTGAGAGATGCATTTTCGAAGGAGCGGACAGCGAGCCCAACAGCTGGGGGAGCGTGGGGACCTACGGCGAAGCCACATTTATCGACTGTCGCGGGAAATGGTTCGATATCAGCGGCTATGCAGGACTCACTCTCGTGTCCTGCGAGTTCGATGAGGTCGGTTGTCAGCCCGCCGGCGGCGGCGAAGGACTCTATGCACCCGTTCTTTTGGAGCGCTGCAAGCTGCGCGGCAGATTCAACATGGTCTCAGCCGACCTTCAGTCTCTGACCATCCGTGACACCGTGCTAGACCATCTCGACCTCACCAATGCCACGATCAAAGACGATCTGGTGATCGAGCGAGTCAGGGGTGGCGCCATTCAAGTCGGCATCAAGGAAGCCGCGCGTGCCTTTTCCATGAAGGACAGTCAGATTCACGGCAACGGGATCTCCGTCTGCTATGTCTATGCCGGAGCCTTTGACTCCGTTCTCATAGAACGTTGCATCTTCGGCGGCGACGTCACCAAGCCAGTGATCATCGCAGGCGGCTTCGACCCGGACAACAAGGAAACTCAGCCGGTGATGACACGACGCCTCACGCTACGCGACAACAGGATTCCCTTTCTCTGCTCGGGATATCTCAATGCAGGTGATGTCGTGATCGAGGGCAACACCATCGAGTCGCTTGACGTTCAGCAGGGCCGCCTCGATTCATTGGAAATCGCTGGCAACACGATCACCCGCTCGGTGAACTTCACCGGCACTCAAGCCAAGAAAAGCAAGGTACAACGCCTCGCCAAAGATCAAGCCAAGCTCGACGGTTCCAACATCAAGCTGAGCTGATTTCCTCGCCCCCTTCCTGTCGCCTCAGGCCAGCTGCGACGACAGCATCTCCCGCGCCCGCGTCACGAACGCGGTCTCGCCCCGCCGCGCGGGCAACCACTGGAACGCCACGCGGGGCAGCGCCGGCAGGCCGTGAGGCGGCGCGAGCCGCGCAAGGCCCTCGCCGATCGCCGATTCGTTGAGGCAGGCCACGCCCAGGCCCGCGGCCAGGGCCGACTGCAGGCCTGCCACGCCCGACGCGACGTGCGCCAGCACGTAGGGCACGCGGCGGCGGCGCAGCAGGGCCACGGTGAACTGGTGCAGCGAGCAGGTGTCGGGCAGCGCCAGCAGCCGCAACGGCTCGCCGCGCACCACGCGCAGGCCGGTCGCGCCGAGCCACGCCAGCGATTCGCGCCGCAGCACGGCGCCGGTGCCGCTCGCTGCTGCATTGGCACCCGCGATGTTCATGGCCAGCCCCACGTCGAAATCGCCGTGCGCATAGGCGGCACGCAGCGCGTCGCTCTTCAGGATGGTCACGTGCAGCCGCACCTGTGGATAGCGCTCGCCGAGCCGACCCAGCAGCCGGGTGAGGTCGCCGGGGCGGAAGTAGTCGGTCACGGCCAGCCGCAACTCGCCCTGCAGGGTTTCGCCGCGCAGGTCGCGAAAGGCCTCGTCGCTCAGCGCGAGGAGGCGCCGTGCATGGCCCAGCAGCCGCATGCCCGCTTCGGTGGGCGCCACGCCGGCCTTGCTGCGGGTCAGCAGCGACTGGCCGGCGCGCTCCTCGAGCTTGCGGATCTGCTCGCTCACCGAGGACTGCGACAGGTACACGCGCGGCGCCGCGGCCGTGAGGCTGCCGGCGTCGGCCACCGCCACCAGGGTGCGCAACTGTTCGAGGTCGAAGCCTTGCATGGTGCCTGCCTATCCATTCGCTGATCCGATGGATTCCATCATATCTTCCTGCTTTTCCCATGACAAGGCGTTGCCCACAATCACCCCATCGACCACCCGTTCTTCACCCCTCAAAGGAGTTCACCATGCCCCACATCGTCGTCCACCTCTCCGGCCAGCCTGACGCCGCCCTCACCCGCAAGACCGTCGACACGGTCGCCGAGCTCACGCAGAGCGTGCTCGGCAAGGCGCTGCCGGTCATCGCCGTCACGGTGCAGTACATCGCCGCCGACAGCTGGTTCATCGGCGGGCAGTCGCTGGCCGAACTCGGCAAGTCGGCCTTCCACCTGGACATCAGCGTGACCGACGAGACCAACACCAAGGCCGAGAAGGCGCGCTACCTGCGCGAGGTGTACGCGGCCATGGCGGTGCTGCGGCCCAACCTGCACGAGGTCTCGTACATCCACGTGATCGATGCGCGTGGCGCGGCCTACGGCTATGGCGGCAAGACGCAGGAGTACCGCCACCAGCAAGCAGGTGTCTAGGGCGTCTAGGGCATCTCACAGGGACTTGAAAGACGCCGAGCGGGCGTGGCACCATGCCGCCATGCCCTCCCATGGAACCCCGCTCGCCGCCGACAGCCTCGGCAATCCGCTCACGCTCGACGACGCCGCCAGCATTGCGCTGGTCGACGACTTCGTGATGGGCTTCATTTCGACCGAGGCGCGCGCCGTGAACCTGCTGGCGCTGGCTGAGAGCGATGCCAGCCCGATCGTGCAGGCCTACTGCGCGACGCTGCACCTGTTCGCCGAATCACGCGAGGCCGCGGCCAACGCGCGGCCCTTCCTCGACAAGGCCCGCGCCGGCGCTGCGCGCGCCACGCCGCGCGAACGGCGCTATATCGCCGCGGTCGAAGCCTGGGCCGACGGCGACATCGCGCGCGCCATCGCGCTGCATGCCGAGCAGGCCCGCGAGCATCCACGCGACCTGGTGTCGGTCAAGCTCGGCCAGTACCACTGCTTCAACACCGGCGACTGCCCCGGCATGCTGCGGCTCGCGCTCGCGGCACTGCCGGCCGCGGCCGAGGTACCCTACGTGCACGGCATGGCGGCCTTCGGCTACGAGCAGTGCCACCTGCTGCGCGAGGCCGAAGCCAGCGCGCGCCGCGCGATCGGCCTGTGCCGCAAGGAGCCCTGGGCGCACCATGCGCTGGCGCACGTGATGCTCACCGAAGGCCGGCTGGCCGAGGGGCTGGCGTTCATGCACAGCGTGAGCGACACCTGGACCGGGCTCAACTCCTTCATGGTCACGCACAACTGGTGGCACGTGGCGCTGTTCCTCATCGACCTGGGGCGCGACGCCGAAGCGCTCGCCGTGTACGACGAACACGCCTGGGGCGTGGTGAAGGACTACTCGCAGGACCAGATCGGCGCTGTGTCGCTGCTCGCGCGGCTCGAGCTGGCGGGCATCGACGTCGGCGCGCGCTGGGATGACGTGGCCGACCACGTGCGGCAGCGCCAGGCCGACCATGTGCTGCCCTTTCTCGACCTCCAGTACCTCTACGGCCTGGCGCGCGCCGGCCGGCCCGAAGCCGAGGTGCTGCTGCACAACATCGAGGCCTTCGCGCCCGTCGCGCCGGCGTCCACGCGCGCCGCGTGGCAGCGCGTGTGCGTGCCGGCCGCGCGCGGCCTCGTGGCCCATGCGCGCGGCGATGTCGCGGGTGCGGTCGAGGGCCTGGGCGTCGCGCTGCCGCGCATGATCGAGATCGGCGGCAGCCATGCGCAGCGCGACCTGTTCGAGCAGCTCTATCTTGACGCGCTCGTGCGCACCGGCACCGAAGCCGCGCTCGCAGGCGCGCAGGGCCTGCTGCAGCAACAACTCAACGGCCAGCCCGAATCGCTGCGGCTGCGGCGGCAAGCAGACGCGGTCTACGCGCGGCTGGGGCTCGGGCAGCTCACCGGAGCGTGAGCGGTTCGCCACCCATGCCTTCCGGTCATGGGGCGTGGCACAAAAGGAATTAACGGCCGCGCGGGAGCGACTCCTAAACTGGCCGCTCCTCCCCTCTCCTCCTGTTCGCCCATGCAGCGCTCCCTCGTCACGCTGGCCGTTCTCGCGGCCTTCGCCTCGCCGTTCCACACCCCCACCACAGCCGCTGAAGCACCGGTCGAGCTCGACCTGCTGCTGCGCGGCGGCACCATCTACACGGGCGACAGCGACACGCCCGTGGTCGGCGACGTCGGCATCGCGGGAGACCGCATCGTGTTCGCCGGCCGCGCCATGCCGACGCAGTTCCGCGCGCGCCGCACCATCGACGCCACCGGCCTCGTGGTAGCGCCCGGTTTCATCGACGCCCACACGCACGCTGACGCGGACCTGCTCTCGAACGACGCGCGCAAGCGCCTGAACACGCCGTTCCTCATGCAGGGCGTGACCACGGCCGTGATCGGCAACGACGGCTTCGGCGGCTACGACATCGCGGCGCAGACGCAGAAGCTGCGCGCCGTGCCGGTCGGCACCAACGTCGCGATGTACGCGGGCTTCGGGCCGCTGCGCATCAGCCAGCTCGGCGAGGCCAACCGCGCACCCACGCCCGCGCAGATGGACACGATGAAGCAGCACCTGAGCCGCGCGATGTGCGACGGCGCGCTCGGGCTGTCGACCGGCCTGTTCTACCCACCGCAGAATTTCTCGAAGACCGAGGAGGTCATCGAACTCGCGAAGGTGGCGGCCGCGCACGGCGGCCTGTACGACAGCCACATCCGCGACGAGGCCATGTACAACGTCGGGCTGAAGGGCTCGATCGACGAGGTGATCCGCATCGGCCACGAAGCCAAGCTGCCGGTGCATGTGGCGCACATCAAGGCGCTGGGCGTGGCCGTGCAGGGCCAGAGCGGCGACATCATCCGACGCATCGAGAAGGAGCGCGCCGCGGGCCTGGACATCACGGCCGACCACTACCCCTGGACCGCGTCGAGCACGCGCTTCTCGGCCGCGCTGCTGCCGCCCTGGGCCAACGAAGGCGGCCGCGCCGCGACGCTGCAGCGCTTCGACGACGCGGCGCAGCAGGAGCGCCTGCGCAAGGACGTGCGCGAGAACCTGCGGCTGCGCGGCGGGCCCGAGGCCATCCTGTTCTCGGCCGGCAGCACGAAGTACGTGGGCAAGACGCTGGCCGACGTGGCCAAGGCCTCCAACGCCGACCCGGTCGACGCCGCCATCGCCGTGCTGCGCGACGGCGACCTCATGATCGCCTCGTTCAACATGAGCGACGACGACGTGCGCGCCTTCATGAAGCGGCCCTGGGTCATGACCTCGTCCGACTCGTCGCTGGGCCATCCGCGCGCCTACGGCACCTTCGCGCGCAAGTACGACCAGTACGTGGTGAAGGAGCGCGCGATTTCGCTGGCGCAGTTCATCCGAAGCAGCACCTCGCTCACGGCCGACACGCTGGGGCTGGTGCAGCGCGGCCACCTGCGCCCCGGCTACCACGCCGACGTGGTGGTGTTCGACCCGAAGCGCTTTGCGGCCAAGGCCACCTACACGCAGCCCACGCTGCTGTCCGAAGGCGTGGTCACGGTGCTGGTGAACGGCCGCCTCGCGGTGGACGGCGGCCAGCCCACGGGCGTGGGCGCCGGCGTGCCGCTGCTGCGCAGGCCGAAGCCGGGCAGTTGCCCGGCCTGACAAGGATCAGTCGTTCTTGAGGTGCCGCCGCTGGTCGTAGGTCGGCTGCGGCGGCATATCGACCAGGTGGCGCGTGTCGGCCCACTCGACGATCTCGATGGCGTCCGGCGCGGCCGGGTCGGCGATGCGGATGCGGTTGAAGCCGGCGTTCGGAATCTCGCTCTGGCGCGGGCCGCTGAGGCTCAGGCCGCGTGCGGTGCGCCACACCATGTCGAGCACGCCGCCGTGCGTGACGACGATCAGGCGCTGGCCGCGGTGCGCGGCGGCGACCGTGCCGAGCGCGCCGATCACGCGCGCATGGAACTCGCGCGCGCTCTCGCCCTGCGGCATGGCGTGGTCTTCGCGGAACTCCAGCCACTCTTCCCAGGCGCGCGGATGCTGGCTCTGGATCTCGTCGGCCCGCATGCCCTCGACCACGCCGAAGTGCTGCTCGCGCAGCGCCGCTGACGTGACCACCTGCAGCGCGAGCTGCTGCGCCGCGGGCGCCGCGGTCTGCTGGGCGCGCATGAGGTCGCTGCTGATGAGGTGCTGTGCCGTCTCGCCCGCCAGACGCAAGCCCAGGCGGCGTGCCTGCTCGTGGCCGATGTCGTTGAGCGGGACGTCCGCGTGGCCCTGGAAACGCAGTTCGCGGTTCCAGGCGGTCTCGCCATGGCGGATCAGGATGAGGTCGGTGGGGGCGGAGTCAGGGGTGCTGGTGGACATTGCATGCATTGTCCCCCGAGTGCATGACATGCCGGCTTCGTGCCAACCCGCTGTTGCACGACTGCCACCTCGCACACGCCGTCCGATCGCGCAGAATCAGCCCATGCCTCATCTTGTCCTGCTGCCCGGCCTTGCCTGCGACGAACGCCTCTGGGAGGCCCAGTTGCCCGCCCTGCCCGCCGCCTTCGGCACCCGCGTGAGCGACGTCCAGACGCGCCACGACACCATCGAAGGCATGGCCAGTGCCGTGCTGCGCGAACACGACGGCCCGCTGGTGTTGTGCGGTGCGTCGATGGGCGGCATGGTCGCGATGGAAGCGGCGCGCCAGGCGCCCGAGCGCATCGCCGGGTTGATGCTGCTGGGCACCAGCGCGCGGCCCGAGACGCCCGACATGTTCACGCTGCGCGAAGGCGCCATCGAATGGTTCGAGCGCGGCGAGGTGCGCGAGATCATCGAGCCCAACGTCGCCTTCGCCTTCCATGCCGCGCAGGCCGCCAACCCGGCGCTGGTGCAGCGCTATCTCGACATCGTGCTCGGCGCCGGCGCGGCCCAGCTCATCCGACAGAACCACGCCGTGATGCGCCGCCCCGACGCACGCACGCACCTGGCTCTGCTACGCGCACCGGTGCTGCTGATGTGCGGCGACGACGACCGCCTCGCGCCGCCCGAATGCACCCGCGAGATGGCCGCGCTGCTGCCGCGCGCCGAGGTGGTATGGGTGCCGCAGTGCGGCCACATGCTGACGATGGAGAAGCCTGCGTTCGTCAACACGGCGCTCAACGCCTGGCTGGGCAAGCACTTCCCGAACGCTTGAGAGCCCCGCTCAGTGCAACTGGCCGCCGGTTTCCGCGACGTCCTGCTTCACCGCGAGCGCGGTCTTCACGGTGATGCGCAATGCATCGACCAGCGTCTCGAGCGCCATGCTCGGCGCGCCCGGAAAGCGCGCCGCCTGCGCCGGCAGGTAGGGAATATGGATGAAGCCGCCGCGCACGCCCTTCGCCGCCGCCGCATGCGTTGCGATGCGGTGCATCAGCCCGTAGAAGAGGTGGTTGCACACGAAGGTGCCCGCGCTGTTCGACACCGAGGCCGGCACGCCGCCCGCGCGCAGTTCGCGCACGATGGCCTTCACGGGCAAGGTCGAGAAGTAAGCGGCGGGTGCGCCGGGCACCACCGGCACGTCGATCGGCTGGCGGCCGAGGTTGTCGGGCACGCGGGCGTCGTCGACGTTGATGGCGATGCGCTCCGGCGTGAACTCGGCGCGGCCACCGGCCTGGCCGATGCAGATCACCAGCGTCGGCTGAAGCTCGTCCATCGCGCGGTCGAGCGCGTCGAGCGCCTCGCCGAAGACGCAGGGCACGAGGCGCGCATGCACCGTGGCGCGGCCGCACTTCCAGCCGTCGAGCGTGCGCACAGCCTCCCACGACGGGTTGAGCAGCTCCTGCTCGAAGGGCTCGAAGCCCGTCAGCAAAACCGAGGGAGAAGCGCGCTTCGCCGGCATTGCATTCAGGCCATTGCGCGGACGGTGATGCCTTCCTGCTGCAACCGCTCGCGGATGCGCCGCGCAAAGGCCAGTGCATGCGCGCCGTCGCCGTGCAGGCACACGCTCTGGGCGTTGACGGGCACGGTGCTGCCGTCGATGGCGACCACGCGGTGGTCGCGCACCAGCGACAGGGTCTGCGCCAGCGACTGCTCTTCGCTCTCGATGAGCGCGCCGGGCTGGCTGCGCGGCACGAGGCTGCCATCGGGCATGTAGCCGCGGTCGGCAAACACTTCTTCGACGGGCTGCAGGCCGGCACGGCGGGCCGCGTCGATCATGTTGCTGCCCGCGAGGCCGAAGAACTTGAGCGAGGGATCGAAGCGGCGCACCGCTTCGCACAGCGCCTCGGCCAGCTCGGGTTCTTTCACCGCCTGGTTGTAGAGCTGGCCGTGCGGCTTCACGTGCGCAAGCCGGCCGCCCTCAGCCTTGACGATCGCAGCCAGCGCGCCGACCTGGTAGAGCACGTTCGCGACGATCTCCTCGGGCGGCAGATGCATGGTGCTGCGACCGAAATTCTCGCGGTCGGGAAAGCTCGGGTGCGCGCCGATCGCCACGCCGTGCGCCATGGCCCAGCGCACGCACTGCTGCATCGTCTTGGCGTCCCCCGCGTGCCAGCCGCAGGCAATGTTGGCGGAACTCACGAGGCCGAGCAGCGCTTCGTCGCTGCCGGCGCCTTCGCCGAGGTCGGCGTTCAGGTCGATCTGCATGGGAGGTTCTCCGTCTCGTGGGGCAGGTGCGAAAACGACCTGCGCTGCCTGACAGTCTAGGCCGCGCCGGGCCAGCCCGCAGCGGCGAGCCCTTGCGCCACTTGCGCCAGGTAGCGCTGCTGCCCGGCCCAGGCCGCGAGCGCATGCGGCAGGTCGGTGCGCACGAGCCGCAGCCGGCCGCCGAGCGGCGCCTGCGCGAGCTTCCAGAGGTCCGCGCGAATCACCACGCCGATGCGCGGGTAGCCGCCGGTGGTCTGGGCGTCGCCCATGAGGATGATCGGCTGGCCCGAGGGCGGCACCTGGATCGTGCCGGGAATCACGCCCGACGAGAGCATGTCGCCGACCGCCTTGCGCTGCAGCTCGGCACCGGCGAGCCGGCTGCCCATGCGGTTGCTCTGCGGCGTGATGCGCCAGCGCTCGTGCCACAGCAGTGCCTGCGCGTCGGGTGTGAACAGATCGAACTCGGGGCCGGGCAGCACGCGCAGCGCGAGCGCGCCGTCGGGCTCGGCCGTGCCCCAGTCGGGCGCGCGCAAGCCGAAAGGCCGGCGCGCACTTTGGTTGGCATCGAGGCGCGAAGCGCCCAGCGCGAGCCGGTCGCCCTTGCGCAACGCACGGCCTTCGTGACCGCCGAAGCCGGCCTTGAGGTCGGTGCTGCGCGAGCCGAGCACGGGTGCCACGTCGATGCCGCCCGCCACCGCGAGCCAGCTGCGCAGGCCGGCCTTCGGCGTGCCGGGCGCGTTGGCGCCGGCGAGCCGCAGCGTCTGGCCGGCGCGCACGGGCACGCTCCAGCAGGGCCACAGCGGCATGCCGTCGAGCGTGGCACCGAAGTCGTCGCCGGTGAGCGCGATGCGGGTGTCGGTCTCGAACTGCAGCTCGCAGCCGCCCAGGGTGAATTCGATGCCGGCCGCCGCGTCGGCGTTGCCGGCCAGCCGATTCGCCAGCGTGAGCGCGAGCATGTCGAGCGCGCCGCCCGGGCAGATGCCGAGCTGGCGCAGGCCGGGCCGCCCGAGGTCCTGCACCGAGGCATGCACGCCGGGTTTGCGCACGAGGATCATGTCTGCAGGCTTTCGACGACGAAGCGCACGCGGTCGCCCGGCCGCAGCAAGGTGGGCGACTCGGCCGCGGGGTCGAACAGCTCGAGCGGCGTGCGGCCGATGAGCTGCCAGCCGCCCGGCGACACCAGCGGGTAGATGCCGGTCTGTTCGCCGCCGATGCCGACCGAGCGCGCGGGCACGGCCGTGCGCGGTTCGGCGCGGCGCGGTGTCGCGAGTTCGGGCGACAGCCCGCCCATGAAGGCGAAGCCCGGCAGGAAGCCGAGCAGGTAG
This sequence comes from Variovorax sp. YR752, assembly GCF_943372545.1. Lineage (NCBI taxonomy): Bacteria > Pseudomonadati > Pseudomonadota > Betaproteobacteria > Burkholderiales > Comamonadaceae > Variovorax > Variovorax sp. YR752. The sequence continues at coordinate 17,524 of NZ_CALRZC010000017.1, forward strand.
ACCACGTAGTCGCCGCCGCTGTGGCGGCGCACCACCTCGGCCGCCGACAACCCGGTGTGGGCCGCCACGTCGGCGAGATCAGGACCGTGCTCGCCACCGTAGGCCACGGGAATCTCGATGCGCCGCCCTTCGGCGGCATGGGCCGCGAGCCCCGGCCAGGCCTGGAGCACGCGCGCTGCGAGTTCCTCGAACGCCACGGCGGTCGGGTCGAAGGTCAGCGTGAGGTTGTTCATGCCCGGCAGGGCTTCGCCGACGCCGGGCCAGACCAGCACCTCGGCGGCCAGCGCCCAGATGCGCTGCTGCTGCGCCAGCGTGGCGGGCGCGGGCAGGTCGCACACCAGCGCCGCATCGCCCAGCGGATGCAGGCGGGGCAAGGGGGTGTTGCTCACCTCCGCGCGAAGCCTGGGAGCGGGTTCATTCCCTGCCGAGGCTGCGGACTTTGGCCGTGAGCTGCTGCTCGACGTTCGGCGAGACGAACTTGTTGACCTCGCCGCCGAGCATGGCGATCTCGCGCACGAAGGTGCTGGAGATGAACTGGTACTTGTCGCTTGGGGTGAGGAACACGGTCTCGACGTCGGGCATCAGCGAGCGGTTCATGCCGGCGAGCTGGAACTCGTAGTCGAAGTCGGTCACGGCGCGCAGGCCGCGCACCATGGCCTTGCCGCCGCGCGCGACGACAAAGTCGCGCAGCAGGCCCGAGAAGCTCTCGACAGTGACCTGGTCGCTGTAGGGCTTCACCGCCTCGCGGGCCATGTCCATGCGCTCGGAGAGCGTGAACAGCGCCTTCTTGTGGTGGCCCGCCGCGACGGCGACGATCACCTTGGAGAAGAGTTGGGTTGCACGCCGCACCACGTCCTCGTGACCGAGGGTGATGGGGTCGAAAGTGCCGGGATAAACCGCGATCACGTTGCTGGCCATGGTTGGTTCTTCCTCATGCTGCCGGTGCGGCTTGTCCGGCGGATTATGCAGGCACGGACACGGCGCGCCGCAGCAGATGGGCATGCACGGCGCCGGCCTTCAGGTAGCGGAATTCCACGAGGCCGAGCGCGGCGAGTTCCTCGGCGGCCCAGCGGCGCGGCGCCTCGAGGTAGATCGCGCCGTCGGCATGCAGCGCGCGCGCGGCGGCGCGCAGGGCCGGCTCGTACAGCGCGACGGTCTCGAAGGGCGGATCGAGAAACACCGCCTGCAGGCTGCCCGCCGCCGCACGTTCGAGTGCGGTGACGCCGTTGCCGCGTTCCACGCGCACGGCCTTGGCCGAGAGCTTGGTCTTGGCGGCTTCCAGCTGGGCGACCAGCGCGCCGTCTTGTTCACACAGCAGCACGTTGGCCGCGCCGCGCGAGGCGGCTTCGAGGCCGAGCGCGCCGGTGCCCGCGAAGGCGTCGATGCAGTGCCAGCCCGGCAGCCCACCACCGCCCACGCCGGCCAGGCTCGCGAGCCAGTTGAACAGCGTTTCGCGCACGCGGTCGGGCGTGGGGCGCAGGCCGGGCTTGTCGGCCACGGCGAGGCGGGTGCGTTTCCACTCGCCGCCGATGATGCGGACCTCGTTGGGCCGCGACGGGCGCTTGGCGGCGGGGGCGCGCGAGGCAGGCGCGGCTGCGTTCTTTTTTGTGGGCTTCTGGGGCATGCGGCGAGCTTAACGCCGCAGCTGGCCCCACTTCACTCAGTAGCCCATGAACGCGCGACGGGCCAGCAAGGCCGCCAGCACGAGCATGGTGCCGCCGATGAGCGCATCGAGCATCTGCCAGGCGCGCGGCCGTGCGAACACCGGTGCCAGCAGCCGCGCGCCGAAGCCCAGCGCCGTGAACCACAGCACGCTGGCGAGTGTCGATCCGGCCACGAACCAGAGCTTGAGCGCGCCCGGGTACTGCGCCCCGGCGCTGCCCACGAGCAGCACGGTGTCAAGGTAGACGTGCGGGTTCAGCAGCGTGAAGCCGGCGGCCTGCGCGACCACCGCGGCGCGCGAGCGCGAAGCGCCCTGCGACACCGTCTGCAGCGCGCCCGGCTGGCGCGAGCGCCACAGCGCGCGCAGGCCGTAGCCGCAGAGAAAGGCCGCGCCGAAGCCCGCGAGCAGCGTCGCCAGCATCGGCCGGCCCTTCAAGGCCTGCGCCATGCCGGCCACGCCGGCGGCGACCAGCACCGCGTCGCAGGCCGCGCAGAACAGCACCACCGCGCTCACGTGCTCGCGGCGCAAGCCCTGGCGCAGCACGTACGCGTTCTGGGCGCCGATGGCGACGATGAGCACCAGGCTCATGAAGAGCCCGTTGAGAAAAGCGGTGGAGGTGAGGACGGCGGTCATGGTCCGAGCTTGCCGCCCGCACATCGTTAAATCAAACTAAACTTTCTAACTTCAATTCAGTTTTACTTCATTCACCACGATGCTCGACTACGCCGCCCTGCACGCCCTCGCCGCCGTGGTGCGCGAAGGCAGTTTCGAACGCGCCGCCCGCGCGCTGCACGTCACGCCCTCGGCGGTGTCGCAGCGCGTGAAACTGCTCGAGGAGCGCACCGGCGGCGCGCTGCTGGTACGCGGCCAGCCCTGCGTGGCGACCGAGGCCGGCCTGCAGCTGTGCCGGCACGTCGAGCGCGTGGGCATGCTGGAGCACGAGCTGCGCGAAGCCCTGCCCGCGCTCGGCATGGGCAGCGGCGAGGCGCACGAACGCGTCACGGTGCGCGTGGCGGTCAATGCCGACAGCCTCGCGACGTGGTTCATGGCGGGGGCCGCGGCCTTTGCCGCGCAGGCACCGGACGCCCTGCTCGACCTCACGGCCGACGACCAGGACCACACGGCCGAGCGGCTGCGCAGCGGCGCCGTGCTCGCGGCCGTGACCGCGCTGGCCCAGCCGGTCACGGGCTGCAACAGCGAGGCACTGGGCACGGTGCACTACGTGGCCGCCGCGAGCCCCGGTTTTGTGGAACGGTATTTCGCCAAGGGCGTGGGAGCGCGCACGCTGGCCGCCGCGCCGAACCTGGTGTTCGACCGCAAGGACCGGCTGCAGGCGCGCTGGGTGCGCCGCATCTGCCATCGCAACGTGGAAACGCCGCGCCACTGGGTGCCCTCACCCGCCGCCTTCGTCGAGGCGGCCTGCCGCGGCATGGGCTGGGGCATGCACCCGACCAGCATGGTGGCCGACGCCTTGCGCGACGGCACGCTGGTGGAGTTGGTGCCCGGCGAGACGCTGCCGGTGCCGCTGTACTGGCAGCAGGCGCGCGCGGCGCCCCGTCTGCTGGAGCAGCTCGGCGCTGCGGTGCGCGCCGCCGCGCGCAGCGGGCCGCACGCGCTGGCCTGATCGCTTGTTTTAGGGCGCGGCCTGCTTGCCGCCCACCACCACCGTCACCATGCGCTGCGGCTGCAGCTTGCGACCGAACGCGGCCTTGATGTCGGCGGCCGTGACGGCGTTCATGCGCGCGGTCCAGGTGTCGAGGTAGTCCAGCGGCAGGCCGTACCAGGCGATGTTGGCGACGTTGCCGATCAGCTTGCGGTTGCTGTCCAGCAGCAGCGGGAAGCCGCCGATCAGGTTGTCCTTCGCGGCCTTCAGTTCCTTCTCGGTCGGGCCTTCGGCCACGAACTTCGCGAGCACCTCGCGCGAGACCTTGGTCGCTGCGTCGGCCTGGTCGGGCCGGGTCTGGAAGCCGATGCGGAAGGCGCCCGCGTCGAGCCCCGGCGCAAAGCCGCTGTAGACGCTGTAGGCCAGGCCGCGCTTCTCGCGCACCTCTTCGGTCAGCCGCGAGACAAAACCACCGCCGCCGAGCACGTAGTTGCCGAGCGTGAGCGCGAAGTGGTCCGGGTCCTGGCGCGGGTAGCCGGGCTGGCCGATGAAGACGTGGGCCTGCGCCGAATCGAACGCAATGCGCTCGTCCTTTGGCGCCGTGAGCGCCGCCACGGGCGCGATGCCCGGCAGCGGTGCGCAGGCGGTGGGGCTGGGCAGGCGCGACAGCAGCGTGGTCGCCAGCGCCTCGGCCTCGGCGCGCGTGACCGCGCCCACGATGCTGAGCTTGGCGCGGCACGGCAGGATCAGCTGCTCGTAGCGCTGGCGCATGGCGGCGGTGTCGATGCGCGCCAGCGTCTCTTCGGTCACTTCCTGGCCGTACGGATGCGTGCCGTACACGGCCTGCGCGAAGGCGCGGCCGACGACGGTCGCGGGCTTGGTGTTGGCTTCCTTGATGGCGGCGTTGATGCGCTCGCGTTCGCGCGGCCAGATGTCGTCGGGGAACGCGGGCTCGCCGATCTCGCGTGCGGCCAGGGCCACGGACTTGGTCAGCAGCGCGGGGTCGGACAGCGTGCGCAGCGTGAAGCTGGTGCGGTCGGTACCGGCGCTCACGTCGAAGCTGGCGCCCAGATCGGCCCAGGCCTCGCCCAGCGCGTTCTGGTCGAGCGCGGGCTCGCCGTTGCGGCCGGCACGCACGCCCTTCTCGACCATCGCGGCGCTGGTGCTGGCCAGCCCGGCCTGCGCCGCAGGGTCGCGCCGGCTGCCGGCGTCGAAATCGATCTGCACGTCGACGATCGGCAGCGCGTTGGTCGACACCAGGTACACCTTGGCGCCGTTGGCCAGCGTCCAGTGCTCGATGGGCAGCGCGGCCTGCGCACTGCCCATGCCGAACAGCGCGGTGATGCCCGCCAGGAGGGCGGTGCTTGCAAATTTGTGGAGGTTCTTCATGGAGGGAGTCCGGTGCCTTTCAGCGCATCTCGCCAGCGGGGGCTGCGAAGCCGCGGCCGCGCTTGGGTTCGGGCGGCAGGGGCCGCAGCGTGGCGACCGTGAGCTGGTCATCGCCGAAATACTTGGCGGCCACGGCCTGCACCTGCGCCGCCGTCACGGCCTGCAGCCGGGCGACGATGCGCTCGCTGGCGTCGAGCGGCAGGCCTTGAATCCAGTTGCTGCCGAGTTCGCGCGCCTGCGCCATCACCGAATCGCGCTTGTAGGTTTCGCTCGCCACCCACTGCGTCTTGACGCGGGCCAGCTCGGCCTCGCCGACACCTTCTTTCGCCACGCGCGCCACCTGGGCACGCAGCGCGGCCTCGACCGTCTCGGCGGTCTTGCCGGCGGCCGGCACGCCGTCGAGCATGAAGAGCTGCGGACCGCGACCGACGAAGCCCGCATACGCGCCGGCCGAATCGGCCACGCGGCCGGGGCCTTGCGTGAGCGCGCGGTCAAGCCGCGCACCGGCGTAGCCGTCGAGCACGGCCGAGAGCACCACCAGCGCCCACGCGTCGCTGTTGGCGTCGTCGATGTTGGTGAGCTGCGGCACGCGGAAGGCGAGCGACACATACGCCTGCTCGGCCGGGGCCTTGAATTCGAGGCGGCGGATGCCGCGCTGCGTTGGCTCGGTGCGCGGCTTGCGCTCCGGCACGGCGCGCGCGGGGATGCTGCCGTAGTACTTCTCGGCCAGCGCGCGCACGCGCGCCACGTCGACGTCGCCGGCCACCACGAGCACGGCGTTGGCCGGCACGTACCAGCGCTGGAAGAAGGCGCGCGCATCGGCAGGCGTCATCGACTCGAGGTCGCTCATCCAGCCCACCACCGGGCGGCGGTAGGGCGACGAGGTGAAGACGGCCGCATTCTGCTGCTCGCCGAGCAGGGCGCGCGGCTGGTCGTCGGTGCGCAGGCGGCGCTCTTCCTTGACCACCTCGATCTCGCGCTTGAACTCGTCGTCGGGCCACTGGTTGTTGGCGAAGCGGTCCGATTCGAGTTTCATCACCTGCTCGAGGCTGCCGACCGGGATCTGCTGGTAGTAGCCCGTGGCGTCGCGCATGGTGAAGGCGTTTTCCTGCCCGCCCAGCGCCGCCACGCGGCGCGAGAACTCGCCGGCCGGCACGGTCTTCGTGCCCTTGAACAGCATGTGCTCCAGCACGTGCGCCACGCCCGAGACACCGTCGACCTCGTCCATGGAGCCGACCCGCACCCAGACCATCTGCACCGCGGTCGGCGAGCGCCGGTCGGGCTGCACGATCACGGTCATGCCGTTGGCGAGGGTGAATTGCTGGGGGCCCGGGGCCGCGGCGGCGGAGGCCGACGCGGCGGAAGCGGGGGTGGACTGGGCCTGCGCGGGCACGGTCCACAGCGCCGAAAGCGCCAGGGCCAGCACCGCACCAGACGCAGCGCGGCGTGGCGAGAGGTGTTTCATAGAATGGGTCGGATTGTAAAAAGCTCCCGATGTTCAGTTTCTTCAAGAAAAAACCACCTGCCGATGCCCCGGTGACACCGGCCCCGCCGCCGACCACCGAACCCGCGCCCTCCCCGGCCGCGGAACCCGCACCGGCACGCTCGGTGTTCTCGCCGTCGAGCTGGTTCGGGTCAAAGCCTGCGGCGGAAGCGCCTGCGCCTGCGCCCGTTCCTGCACCGCCGCCTGCACCCGCACCCGCGCCTGCCCCGGCTCCCGAGCCGACGCCTGCCGCGCCTGTGGTTGCTCCGGCGCCGGTGGTGGCACCAGCGCCCGCACCGCTGCCTGCGCCGATGCCCGCGCCAGTACCGGTCGCCGCACCAGCACCGATCCCTGCGCCAGTACCGGCGCCCGCACCCGTCATCGCACCGCCGCCCCCTCCGGCGCCCGTGCCCCCACCGCCTCCCGCACCCGTCGCCGTCGTTGAACCACCCGCCATCGCCACCGAGCGCAAGAGCTGGTTCGACAAGCTCAAGACCGGCCTGCGCAAGACCGGCACCGGCATCCAGGCCGTGTTCGTCAATGCGCAGATCGACGACGCGCTGTATGAAGAACTCGAGTCGGCGCTCTTGATGGCCGACACCGGCGTCAAGGCCACCGAGTACCTGCTCGACGACCTGAAGGTGCGCGTCAAGCGCCAGATGGCCACCGACGCCGCGCAGGTCAAGCTGCTGCTGGCCGATGCCGTCACCGACCTGCTCAAGCCACTCGAGAAGCCGCTGGTCATCGGCGAGTACACGCCCACCGTGATCATGGTGGCCGGCGTCAACGGCGCGGGCAAGACCACCTCCATCGGCAAGCTCACCAAGCACCTAGCCACCGAAGGCGCTTCCGTGCTGCTGGCCGCGGCCGACACCTTCCGTGCCGCGGCGCGCGAGCAGCTGCTGGTCTGGGCCGACCGCAACACCGTCGAGATCGTCAGCAACGAAGGCGGTGACCCGTCGGCCGTGAGCTTCGACGCCGTGAACGCCGGCAAGGCGCGCGGCAAGGACGTGGTGCTGGTCGACACGGCCGGCCGCCTGCCGACGCAGCTGCACCTGATGGACGAGCTGAAGAAGATCAAGCGCGTCGTCACCAAGGCCGACGCCACCGCGCCGCACGAGGTGCTGCTGGTGATCGACGGCAACACCGGCCAGAACGCGCTCGCGCAGGTCAGGTCCTTCGACGAAACGCTGGGCCTCACGGGCCTCATCGTCACCAAGCTCGACGGCACCGCCAAGGGCGGCGTGCTGTGCGCCATTGCGCGCGAGCGGCCCATTCCGGTGTACTTCATCGGCGTGGGCGAGAGGCTCGAAGACCTCGAGACCTTCAACGCCCGCGAGTTCGCGCAGGCGCTGCTGGGCTGAGGCGCGCGCCTCGCTTCGAGTCCAACGAGCGGGCGCGGTCCTTCCCCGCGCCGCATCGCTGCGATGGGGCAGCGAAACGCCTCAATGGCGAACATTTGTCGACGATGGTCATCGCGGACGGCTCAAAGTCCGAGCGATGGCGTAGAGAGATAGTTCTTGCCGTTCCACGCACCTGTCTGCCCCTCCATTCAAGGGGCAGATATTCGTGAATTCGATCACGACTCGGCTGCCCAGCGGGGCAGTGCCACTCCTACACTCCGCGCGGCTTCTCTCGAACACCGCGCGGTGACTCCAACCCGCATCGTCGTCTTCGGGGAGGCCAGGGAGGGTGGTCAAGCGCGGCAACGAAGATTGCATCCAAGCGTCAAGCTGCCTGTGTTCTTGCTGCATTCATACACCGGCCGCCATGTCAGAGATTCCCCTTCCACCCTGGCCTTGGGACAGTCCGCCACGCGCGTTGACGACAGCCCTTGGCAAACGCCTTGCCGCCCAATTCGGGCCCGGCCCCGTCTATCTCCTCGTCGATCCGTGCTTTGACGATCCCCCCGGGGTAGCGCTTGAAAAAGCAGCGACCGGCGCGGTCCCCGGCGGCACACGGCGGGCACGCGAAGCTGCATGGAAACGCCAGGTCCACACGCTGCACTCCAGCGACCTCCCCCGCTTCACGGAAGCTCGCTTTCCGTACCTCGTCTGCCTGGAAGGCGACGCTGATCCCTGGCTCGAGAAAAGCATCGAATGGGCTGCGCAGGAGCACCTGGATGCTTGTGCACTCGGCAACGGTTCTTGCCGCATCGGCGGCTGGCTTCAGCCTCACAGCGTCGACACCCCCCGTGTGCTGGAGTCGCTGTCGTCTGGCATCGATCACGAAGGGCGGGCGTTGGCGGCTCAACTCGCTTGCCTCCTCGAGTTTGCGGACGCCGACGGTGCGCGCCGGATGGTTCGCCTGTTCGACCGGCGTGTCCTGCACACGCTGCAACGGGGAACCCGGATCGATTGGGCGTCCGCGCTCCAAGGCATCGCCTGCTGGAGCTACCTCGATCACAACCTCGCACTGCACACGCTGCAAGGCCATCGCGGCGCATTCACTGCCAAGCCGTTGATCGACAGCGACGCGCACCGCGAGTTGCTCGCCCGCTGCCATGCCCTTCACCTGACCCAATCCGCGTGGCTGCACACCACGTTTCCATTGCCGGATGACGCATTCGACAAAGCCATGCGTCAGCTGTACGACGCCGAGCAACGCGGGCTTGTCCATCCCGCGGACCAGGCGGCCTATGCCGTGGAAACTTTGACCGAGCCCGCATTCGGCCATTGGCCGAAGCAACAGGTGCTTCTGAACAACGTCGTGCGCAACCGTTTGGTGCTGCGCGATGCGCTCGACGACCAACGTCACAACTGGACCGGCACGAACGCCGCCACCCGAACCGTCGGAAAGTACGTATGAGCGACTGCAGAATCTGCGACAACAAGGCCGGCCTTTCAATCCTTCTGGTGCGTCCCGGCGCCATCGCGACCGATGCGGATTTCGCACCCGCTGAAGCTCCGCGGCTACTGACCCACGAACCCAGCGTCAAAGCGCTGAGCCTGCCCGCGCTGAAAAAATCGCGCCATGTCCTGCGCATGCTGCGCCAGGGCGGCTTCGTGTACGTGTACTACACCAAATGCCCTCCGCAGCTCATCAAATCCTGGCAGGCGTACCGGGTGCAAGGCAGCGGCGCACTCGTCCCCGAAAGCCAGATCGTCTGGGCCGATCGGGAAGCCAGCTTCGCATGCAGCGTCAAGCCCACGCACCCGAACGACGTGCGCACCCTCTGCATCCAGCTGCCCGAAAAAGAACCGGGCAGCGCCGGCCCTGTGTGGATCGGCTTCAGCATGAACTGGTGGGACGACACCATGCGCGCGCAGGTGCAGGCCAACCCCGCTGCAGCCGGCATGGTGTGCATCGACTCGCGGGCCGATCTGGGCGGCGTGTCGCATGCCTTCAAGGCCGAAGAGGCGCTGATCCAGAAGCATGTCGCCGACTTCGCGCTGCGCTCGATGAAGCATGGTGGCATCAAGGAAGGGATCAACGTCACCCAAGGCGGCACCGAGTCCGCCACGCCCTTCTACGGCGCGTCGCAAGACAAGACCTACCGGTTGGCCAATGGCATGGCCGCTGCCATGCGGCGGCAGGCCGAGCAGCACGCGACGACGCGGGGCAAGGCGTTCGTGCTCGCCATCCCCGACCCCGTGGGGCTTGCCGCCGATCTGAACGGTATTCGTCTTGCCAGGGACAAGGCGTTCAAGGACGCCACACTCCAATCGCCCGAGGCGTGGCCCACCGCAAGCCATGCGACGTTGAACGCGCTGCAGGCGGCAATGAAGACCGCAGGCATGGCCCGCGCCGAAAGCGAGGCCTACGGCAGCACCTCCCGCGAGCAATGGGAACAACTGCGCGGACAGCCATACTTTCAAGTGGGCTTTGCATGGGAACCGGCCGCCGATGGCTCACTCGCAGCCGATGGCAGCCGCAACGGGCGCATCGTCGAGCCGGGGAACATCCGCCGCACGCGACGCATCGGTCAGCGCGGCGAACGCATCGGCGAGTCCGAGTGGCACGGCATTGCGAACGAGATCGACGCGCTCAAGCGCAAGGAGTGGCAGAAAACACGCGATACCGCACTTGGCAAGGAAGCCGAGCTGCTGTCCGCCTACGAGCTCGACTGGCTGCACGCGACGAAACACCCAGCCACGCTCGACTACTTCAAGCGCCACTTCGACGAGAACAGCCCGAACAAACTGACGGAACAGACACGAAACTGCCCCGGTGCCATCTACGCAAGCGAAAGCCACCTGATCCACTTTCCGCAGCCACTGAGCACGCCGCAGTGCTTCAAGGACTATCTGGCTCACACACTGGACAAGCCCATCACCGATGCGCAGGCCATTGCACTGCGCGCCATGTTCGGCAACCAGAAAAACGTCATCGAGCAGGCGCATGCCGTCCTCGTCGGCGAATGGGACCGCGCCGGCGAGAACATGCGCGACAAGACCTACGACCTCATCAAGGGATTGCTCACCACCGAGGCCGGTCGCAAGTACAGCTGGCTGACCAACGTGGTGGCAACCTTCTCGATAGGCCAGATCGCCGCGTTCACGGCCGCCGCGACCCAGATGCTCAACTCGCCGAAGACCGCGCCGGTCGTGGAGCCGTACCTGCGCAAGCTGCCCAAGGTGTGCCTGGCCCACCGAGGCTTCGAGGCGGCGCTGGAGGCGGCCCTGAATGGCGGCCGGAGACTCGACATGCCGGTGCTGCTCGAGCTCAAGCTCAACGCGCGCGACGCCGTGGCCATCCTGGCCGGCAAGAGCGCGGCGGCCAAGGCCACCGAGTGGGTCGTCAGCGCCAGCAAAGGCGAAGTGAAGATGTGGGCCCTGACCTCGTTGGATGCTCTCCAGCAGTTGCGCGACCCGACCTCCATCGATCCCGGGCGTGCTCCGGCAAAAATGCCCAACGCAGGCGGTGATCCGCTGGCCGAACTCAAGGTCAGGGCCGCCAGCTTGGGCGCCATCGAGTTGACCCCCAACAGCGCGACACGCGTCCTCCAATACCAGAATGAGCGTGCGATCGGTGCGGCCCGGGAGATCAAGGCGGAGAACTTCAAGAGCGGCACCGACGCCCGCCTGGCCCTCGGCAGCCTGTTCGTGCAGGGTCTGGGCATGTACTGGGGCATCAAGGCCTTGATGGAGGCCTATTCAGGGGACGGCCCCGCGGCCGAGAAGAAGCGCCACGATGCATGGCTGAGCGTGGGCGACAGCGCCTCGGGGCTGGCGACAGCCTTCTTCGAACTCGCCCATGCGGGCCACAGCATGCGGCTGGTGGGGCAAGGCGGTGCGGCAGCGATGCAGGCCAGTGCGGTGCTTCCGGCGCTCAGGCTTGGGGCTGCGCTGGCGGGTGTGGGAGGTGGGGTGATCAATGCGTGGATTTCTTGGGATAAGGCGGATGTTGCGAAAGAGAATGCCAATGACGTTGCATATGGTGCCTACACAGTTGCAGGTTTCGCCTTCATGGGAACTGCAATAACAAGCACGGCGCTTGCTACTGAAGCGGGCGCACAAGCGGCCCTCAAGCGCTTTGCAAGCCAGCGCGTGCTCGTGATCATCGCGGGCTCCATCGTCGGCGGCATGGAAGCGTCGGTCGCCGGATTTGCAGTCGCCTCCATCATTTCGGGCGTGGGCCTTGTCTTGCTGGGCGCAGGCATCGTGGCCACACTCATTGCCATGCAAGAACTCACGCCACTGGAAAAATGGGCCAACCGCAGCTTTTTTGGGAAGGGCAATCGAGGTGTGAAATTTACCGATGGCCATGAAGAGCAGCTCAAACTCGATGAAGCGCTTGCACCTCCCAAGCCGGTAGCGACACCAGAACCAGCGCCATACCCAACACCCGCGTATGACCCGCGGCAGCGAAGCCCGACACGAAGGACGAGTTCTTGAGTACACCGGAAGCGGAGGCACCGCGAACAGCCAACAAGCACCCCACAAAGAAGCGCATCGACGTATTGCGCAGCTTTGGAAAAACCGAGGTCGCAAGCATTGAGGTTACAGACTTGGGATTGCTCAAGCGCGTCTACGCCCGAGCCTTCCAGTTTGGAGGGGTGGGAGGGGAGGGTTGGCGTGGGATGCCAGCATCATTCGCCGCTCTAGGTTTTTTCCTTAGTCTCTGGACAGCTAGTCTTGCGCTGAGAGGACTTCTCTACCCGGATCCGTTTGAAGTCGGGAAGACATATCCAATCGTCATATATGGCATCGCTCTCTTCTTTTTTGCAGTTAGTGCTTTCCTTTTTCTTCTCTGGGTCTACACCGCCACCTTCTTCTTCCCCTCCGATGACAGCGTCATCTTCGACCGTGGCAACCGCAAGGTGCACTGGGTCAGCATGCAACTCGCAGGCAAGACCCGCCGTGCAGCACTGAAGCGCCCCGTTGTCGAAGTCCGCAGCGTCGATTGGGATCTTGTCGATGCCGAGCACCGCGTCATCGTCAAGGTCAACACCGCCAGTGCGAGCCGCGACCATGACCTCGCATTCGTTGTGCGCAAGAGCGCCACGGACGCCACCGTCGTTGACGAATTCGGCATCGCCCCGAGCATGCTGCTGGGTGAGACCACCGTGCCCGCCCTGTGGGAGCACATCCGCCGCTACATGGAAGAAGACGGCCCACCCCTGCCGCCGGGCATCACGGAACCCAGCCCCACGGTATCCAAGCCGCACAACTGGTGGCAGAGCATGGGACTGGTCGGCCCCTTCGGACCGAAGTACATCCAATGGTGGAGGAAGCAACCCGGCCTCACACTGGCCGCCCACGTATTGCTGCCGATGAGCCTGCCCATCTATCTGGCCTGGGGCACGTTGAACTGGCTGACCTATGCCACTGAACAGAAAGTCCACTGGCCGCAAGACGTGCTCGATGCGCTCGGCCCACCGCTGAATGCGCGGAGCATTGAAGCAGGCAAGGGCGGTGCGCTGCAGCCCATGCGTGCCAAAGGATAAAAAAACGGCCCCCGGCTTTCGCCGGAGGCCGTCAGCTCCCTGTCTTTCTTATTTCTCCCTTGTATTCCCCCTGCGTGTGGCCTGTGCGGCGTCGCTCTTCGTGTGCGAAGGCACCGGTGGTCGACGCCTGCAATACCCCCTGATTTCGCTTCCCTGAGACCCGAAATTACGACGGGAGGCGAAGGCCCGGCAGTGCCAAAAGTCATTGCATACGCACCCAACCGATGGGATCGGCACGCAATGAACTACAACGTATTCACTTTCAGCCGCAGGCTGTGTGCGAAACGCTACGGTGCCGGCGCAAGCTCGGCCATGGCCTGCAGCAGCGCATCGGGCGCCACGGGCTTGAACAGCACCGGCACGCCCGACTCGCGCACGCGCTGCAGGCGGTCGGGCGAGGTCTCGCCGGTGATCAGCAACAGCGGCAGTTCGGTGCCCGCGTGCCGGCTCAGGCGCAGGCCGGCGTCGAGGCCGTCGACGCCGTCGGCCAGGCGGTAGTCGCACATCAGAAGGCCGAAGGGCCGGCCCTCGGCGCGGGCCTGGTGCAGCGCATCGGCTGCGGCGGCCTCGTCGGCGACGGCGTGTGCGTCGATCGCGTGCGAGCGCAGCAGGCCGGTCATGGCTTCGCGGATTTCGAGTTCGTCGTCCATCAGCAGCACGCGACCGGGCAGCGTGGCAGCGCGGCGACGTGCGGCCAGTTCGACGCTGCCGGCCGGGAATGGCCCCACGAGCGCGCTGACCTGCGGCGGCATGGTCGGCAGCACGACGCGGAAGTGCGTGCCCCGGCCCGGGCGCGAATGCATCTGCACCGGATGGCCCAGGAGCCGCGACAGGCGACGCACGATCGACAGGCCGATGCCCAAGCCGCGCGCACGGTCGCGGCCCGGGTTATCGATTTGATAGAACTCTTCGAAGATGCGGTGCGACTGCTCGGGCGCGATGCCGATGCCGGTGTCGCGCACCTCGATCCACACAGCGTCGCCGCGGTCGCGCGCCGTGACGGTCACGCCGCCCTGCACGGTGTACTTCAGCGCGTTGTCCATCAGGTTGGACAGCATGCGGTGCAGCAGCTGCGGATCGCTGCGCACCCACAGGCCGCTGGCGCGCACGCGCAGCTGCAGTTCTTTCTGCTCGGCCTGCGCCGAGAAGGTGTGGTTGAGCGGCAGGAAGAGCGCGTCGAGCTCCACCGGCTGCGGCGATGGCGTGATGACGCCCGCGTCGAGCCGGGAGACGTCGAGCATGGTGTCGAGCGAGGCGCCCAGCGCGTTCACGGCGCGCATCAGGCGCTCGGCGTTGCGGCTCTCGGGACGGCCGCGCAGTTCGTTCTCGAGCGCGGCGCCGAACAGCGCGATGGCGTGCAGCGGCTGGCGCAGGTCGTGGCTGGCTGCGCCGAGGAAGCGGGTCTTTTCTTCGCTGGCGCGCTCGGTGGCGGCGATCTGCTCGCCCAGGCGCGCGGCCAGCGCCTCGTTCTCGAAACGCAGCATGAGCGAGTCGGTCAGCAGCCGGTGCTGGCGCACGCCGGCGTGCAGCGTGAGCATCAAATAGGCCGAGCCAGCCGCGGCCAGGAACAAGTGCAGGCCGTCGCCCTGCCAGGCCAGCGCGATGATCATGCCCAGCGACATGGGCAGCGTGTAGCCGAACAGCGCGGGCTTGAGCGGCCACAGCGACTGCGCGGCGCGCGCGCAGCTGCCGACGATCACAGCCATCAGCAGCGAGGTCATGGGCATGTTCTCGTGCGGCACGATGAACCAGGGCACCACCGCCGTGATCATGCTCACCAGCGTGACCATGCGCGAGATCTTGCGCGCCCAGTACGGGCTCTCCGAGGGCGGGCGGGCGGGCGTCCAGCGCGGCGTGAAGAAGATGTAGATGTCGACCGCCGCCAGCGCCGCCATCCAGAACAGCAGGCGCGCGTCGCTGAGCTGCGAGTAGATGATGCAGCCGAACACGATCACGAAGCCCAGGTGGGTCAGCGTGGAAATGCCGTAGGTGTCGTAGACCGAACCGACGTGCTCGCGCAGCACGCGCTGGCTCAGCAGCTGGCCGGCGGCGGCATCGCCGCGGCCCGCCAGCGTGGCGCCGCTCAACGCAGCATGCTGATCAGCTGGGCGCGCGAGCGCATGCCGAACAGCAGGAGGATGGTCGAGACATGGTTCTTCACCGTGCCCTCGCTGAGGTTGGCCAGTTGCGCGATCTCCTTGTTCGCCTTGCCTTCGAGCACCCACTGCAGCACCTGCGTCTGGCGCGGCGTGAGCTCCTGCCAGGCGCTGGCGTGCGCGAACTCCGCATACCCCGACAACGACTTGGGCAGCGCCGCGGGCGGCAGCGGCTGCTGCGGCGTGCCGTCGGCCTCGAACAGGCCGCAGGCGCGGATGAAGCCCACCATCTCCTTCAGGTCGGCGGACTTCGGCAGGAAGGCGCTGGCACCGAGCGCGAGCGCGCCCTGCGCCAACGTGCTGTTGGCGGTGCCCGAGAGCACCACGACGCGCGCCGTCGGAAAGCGCAGCCGGAACTCGGCCAGGCCGCTGAGCCCGTGCGTGTCGGGCAGCGCGAGGTCGAGCAGCACGAGGCCGATGGCCGCCTCGTTCGCTGCGTAGAGCGCGAGCGCGTCGGCGATGTTGCCGGCCTCGAACACCGAGATGCGCGCGCCCGAGGTGGCGGCCTGGGCCTGCACCAGCGCGCTCACGCCCAGGCGCAGCAGGTCGTGATCGTCCACCACCAGGATCGCGCCGGACACGCCTGCGGGCGCACCGTTGTCGGTGAGGGGCAGCGGGGGTGCGGAGGGGGAGTCGAAAGAGGCCACGGATTTGATCTTAGCGGCGCAAGCCCCGGGCGACAGTGCCCTTAGTCATGGCGCCGGGACCGCACTCTTGCCATGGTGCCGCGCCGTGGGCACCATGGAAGTCCTGCCGCAACGCACGGCGCCCCGGAGACCTGCCATGACCCACACCGCCGCCGCCCCGCTCGCCACCAGCGAGCGCAAGGTCGACCGCCTGCTCGCCCACTACGAGGAGAGCCACCGCCATCCGACCAACGAGCTGATCCACTTCGTGGCCATTCCCGCGATCATGCTGAGCATCGTCGGGCTGCTGTTCGCGATCCACCCGTGGGTGGCCTACGCCTTCGTGGCGGCCAGCCTCGTGTACTACGCATTGCTGCGCTCGCCGGCCTTCCTCATCACCATGCTGGCGCTCACGGTGCTGGCGCTGGTGGCGGTGCATGCGATGGGTGCCGCGGTCGCGCCGGTGTCGGCGGCGATCTTCGTGGTGGCGTGGATCTTCCAGTTCGTCGGCCACAAGATGGAAGGCAAGAAGCCTTCGTTCTTCGAGGACATCCAGTACCTCTGGGTCGGTCCGCTGTTCGTGCTGTCGAAGCTGTTCCTGAAGCTCGGCATCCGCTGGTAGCCGGCGGCCTCTGAGAGGGATGGCGCCCCTCACGTTCTCTGATGTGGCGCGCAACGTCCGCGCACAAGGGTCCATTCAAGGCGACACGAGCGCCTCTGCCTCATAGGCCCGGTGCAGCAGTTCCACGAAAGCCGGCGCGGCCGGCAACGCCACGTCGCCGATGCGATGCCCCGCCACGCCCGGCGTCCACGAGTTCATGACCACGGCGCCGGCCATCGCAGGCAGGTCGGCCATCCGCAGCACCTGGCTGCGCTGCGCAACGCCGAGGCGATCGAGCTGCCGGCGCACGATGCCCATCGTGGTGCCGATAAGGATCTCGGCCTCGGGCCACACCACCGCCTTGCCGTCCCAGAAAGCCAGGTTCCAGATCGACGCCTCGCCGAGCCGGCCATGCCGGTCGAGAAAGGCCGCGTCGTCGAAGCCCTGCGCGGCGGCCTGGCGCAACAGCTGTGTCTTGGCACCTTCGCCGACGTGCTTCACCGACGGCAGGAAGCGCTCGTGTTCGATCGCGGCCAGGGTCAGCGGGCTTGCGGGGCCGTTGGAAGGCGGGCCGGTGCGGATCAGCAGCTCTGGCACCGCGTCGGCCACGGTGAACTCGCCGACCGGGGAGTAGACGGTGGCGGTCAGCGACAGGTCCGCCGGGCCGGCCGCCAACGCGGCCCGCAGGTGCGCGCGCACTGCGTCGTCGGGCAGCGCCTGGCCGAACAGGGTCTGCGAGGCGAAGCGCAGCCGTGCCAGATGGAGGTCGAGGCCCCGCACCCGGCCACCGCGCACCTGCATGGCCGTGAAATGGGCGTGGCCGGCGAAGGCCAGCGACGCCAGGGTCTCGGCGGGTGCGGGCTGGCCGTTGCGCCGCACGACGAAAGAGGAAGAAGAAGGGGCGCTGGCGGACATGGTTTCGTTGCTCCAGGAGGGGACCGTTGCGGATGGACCATCAAGTTCCCGAACTATCTCGCGTTGACTTCTCTCTGAGAAACGAATAGTTTTTGAGAAATCATCAAAAATCATTTGAAGATCGATGCACCCCCAACTGATCCCCGGCACCCGCGCCCTGCGCACCTTCGAGGCTGCCGGGCGGCACCTGAACTTCACGCGAGCCGCCGAAGAAGTCGGGCTGACGCCGGCCGCCGTGAGCCACCAGATCAAGGAGATCGAGGACCAGCTGGGCGTGCTGCTGTTCACGCGCACCAGCCGCAGCATCCGCCTGACGCCGGCCGGCGCCGTGTGGTTCGAAGCCACCGCCGATGCGCTCGACACCCTGCGCCGCGCCGCCGGCCGCGCCCGGCGCATGGCGCGCGGGGCGGCGACGCTGCGCGTGTCGACCAGCGCCCGCTTCGCGACCAACTGGCTGCTGCCCCGGCTGCCGCAGTTCCGGGCCGCGAACCCGGGGCTGGAACTGGGTTTCGACATCTCCGATGCCCTGCGGGATTTCGACGCCGATGACATCGACGTGGCGATCCGTTTCGGCAGGGGGCACGACGCGGGCACGCGCGCGCAGCGCCTGTTCGACACCGTGATCGTGCCGGTCTGCAGCCCCAAGCTGCTCACCAGCGGGCCCCCGCTGGCAACGCCGCGCGACCTGCGCCAGCACACGCTGTGCTACGTCGACTGGAAGACCGACGGCATGGTCTGGCCGAACTGGCCGATGTGGATGGCCGCCGCAGGCATCGACGGCTTCGACGACAGCCGCTGCATCGGCTTCGCCGACTCGAGCGACGTGGTGCGCGCCGTCACCGAGAGCGGCATGGTCGGCCTGGCCGACCTGGACATGATCACCGCCGACCTCGCCCAGGGCCGGCTGGTGCGGCTGTTCGACCTCGGCGTGCCCATGGCGGCGGGCTACGCCTACCACCTGGTCTACCCGGAAGGCAGCGCCCGGGACCCGCGCATCCTGGCGTTCCAGGACTGGCTGCTCGGACAAGCGGCACGGACTTGAAAAACGCCAAATGGCATACAAATATCCAGCAAATCGCGACAAAAGCTATCGCAACGATAGAAATGCAAGGGAACCCTTGGCTTAGCACTCCCTCTAACCGAGTGCTAATATGACCGCCACAAAGGAGTTTCCCCTGATGACAACGCTGTCTGGAGTCTCTGCCAACCAGCTGGCCGTCGCCAACCCATGGTCGATGGTCCCCCCGCTGGGCAACCTGGATGCCTACATTTCGGCCGCCAACCGCCTGCCGCTGCTCACGCTCGAAGAAGAGCAGGGCTTCGCACGCAAGTTGCGCGACCAGAACGACCTCGAAGCCGCCGGCGCGCTGATCCTGTCGCACCTGCGCCTGGTCGTCTCCATTTCCCGCCAGTACCTGGGCTACGGGCTGCCGCACGGCGACCTGATCCAGGAAGGCAACGTCGGTCTCATGAAGGCCGTGAAGCGTTTCGACCCCGACCAGGGCGTGCGGCTGGTGAGCTACGCCATGCACTGGATCAAGGCCGAGATCCACGAGTACATCCTGAAGAACTGGCGCATGGTCAAGGTCGCGACGACCAAGGCCCAGCGCAAGCTGTTCTTCAATCTGCGCTCGATGAAGCAGAGTTTCAAGGCCGACTCGGCCGCGGCCGACAACGGCACGCACCGGGAAACGCTGAGCCCCGACGAGGTCTCGCAGATGGCCACGCGCCTGAACGTGAAGCCCGAGGAAGTGCTCGAGATGGAAACCCGCCTGTCGGGCGGCGACGTGCTGCTCGATCCGGGTCCGTCCGATGACGGCGACGAAGGCTTCGGCCCGATCGCCTACCTGGCCGACGCCACGCAGGAACCGACCGCCTTGCTCGAATCGCAGCAGCGCGACCGCCTGTCGAGCGACGGCATCGCCACCGCTCTCGAGGCGCTGGACGACCGCAGCCGCCGCATCGTCGAAGAGCGCTGGCTCAAGGTGAACGACGACGGCTCGGGCGGCATGACGCTGCACGACCTGGCCGCGGTGTATGGCGTGAGCGCCGAACGCATCCGCCAGATCGAAGTGGCGGCGATGAAGAAGATGAAGAAGGCGCTGGCCGAGTACGCGTAAGCGTTGCGACCGCCCTCCTCCACGAAAAAGCCCGGCAGTGCCGGGCTTTTTTTCGTTCAGGGGGCGTCAGGTCAGGGTATCGATTTGGTCAACGTGCGCAACGCCCGCTTCGCGATGTAGCGGGTCTCGGCGGTGGGCGACTCGGCCACCCAGCGCGTGCACAGCGTCTCGACCCATTCGGGCTGCGTCTTGCTCGCGTCGTTGAGCCAGTTGGCCACCGAGTTCTGCACGTAGCGATGGCCGTCCGCGCGCAGCGGCTCCAGCAGCGGCAGCGCCAGCCAGGGCTCGGCCTTCAGCGCTTCGATCTGCGCGCACCACACACCGCGCGGGCGCGTGAGTTCACTGGCGAAGCGGCGCACGTTCGGGTCGGCATCGGTTACCCAGGGCTGCAGCAGCGCCAGCGCTTCGTCGAGCGAGCCGATGACACTGTCGCGCACCGCCATCCACGCGAACTCGCGCACGCCGAAGTGCGGGTCGGCGGCGAAACGGCGCACGGCGACGAGCTGCTCGGCGAGCGGCAGGTCCGACAGCGTGATCCACTGCACCGCCCAGCAGCGCGCGACGTCGCTCGCGTGCGTGGCCAGCCGGTGCGCCACGGCATCGCGCTCGGCGTGCGCGGCCGTCATGTCGTACAGCGCCCGCGCGATGTGGCTGTGGCGCTGCATGGGCTTGAACGCGGCCAGCATGGCGAGCGTGTCGTCCAGCCGTTCGTGCGCCGCGTCGAGGCCGACATGGCCCGCCACGCTGCGTGCGAGCAGCGGCAGTTCGAGTGCAAGAAATTCGTTGAGGTTGACGGTCTCGAGCAGCCCGCCGTTCAGCGCGCCCAGCACCTCGGGTGGAATGAGCGCGATGCGGAACGCGCCCTTGCGCGACTTCAGGTGCTCGACCGATGCGGTATCCATGCCCTGGGCGCCTGGCTCAGGAGGCGAGCAGCGTCTTCAGGTCCGACACCATGGCCGGCACGCCCGCGCCGTAGCGCGCGTAGAGCCGCAGCCGGCCCTGCGGGTCGTAGATGTAGCTCGCGGCCGAGTGGTCCATCGCGTAGCTGGTCGGCGTCTTGCCATCGACCTTCTTGTAATAGACCTTGAAGTCTTTCGCGAGGGCGACGAGTTGCTCGGGCGTGGGGATGAGGGCCACGAAGCTCGGGTCGAACGCGCCCATGTAGGCCTTGAGCACCTCGGGCGTGTCGCGCGCCGGATCGACGGTGACGAACAACACCTGCAGCTTGCTGCCATCGGCGCCGAGCTGCTGCTTGACCTGTGCCATCTCGGTCATGGTGGTCGGGCAGACGTCGGGGCACTGCACGTAGCCGAAGAACAGCACGACCGCCTTGCCCTTGAAGTCGGCCAGCGTGCGCACCTTGCCGTCGGCGTCGGTGAGCGAGAAGTCTTTCGCGTAGTCGGCGCCGGTGATGTCAACCGCCTGGAAGCTCTGCTTCGGTTGCTGCTCGCTGCAGGCCGACAGGCCCAAGCCCAAAGTGGCCGAGGCGGCCACCCATCCGGCGGTGGCGGCGATCGATTTCAGGGCATTGCGCTTGTTCATGGGCAGACGGTCCGGTCAGCGGAGGTAATGGTCGACGAGCAGCGCCGCGAACAGCACGCTCAGGTGGATGAGCGAAAACCGGAAGGTCTTGCGCGCCAACGCGTCGGAGTAGTTGCGCCACAGCGCGAAGGCATAGCCGGTGAAGCCGATGCTCACGCCGATGGCCACCGCGAGGTAGAGCCAGCCGCTCATGCCGTAGATGAAAGGCATCAGGCAGGCGGCGAACAGAATGAAGGTGTACAGCAGCACCTGCAGCCGCGTGAACTCGTTGCCGTGCGTCACGGGCAGCATCGGCAGGCCGGCCTTGCGGTAGTCCTCGACGCGGTACAGCGCCAGCGCCCAGAAGTGCGGCGGGGTCCACAGGAAGATGATCAGGAACAGGATCAGCGCCTCGGGGCCGACGTCGCCCGTCATCGCCGACCAGCCCAGCACCGGCGGCATGGCGCCCGAGGCGCCGCCGATCACGATGTTCTGCGGCGTCAGCGGCTTCAGGATAACGGTGTAGATCACCGCGTAGCCGACGAAGGTGGCGAAGGTGAGCCACATGGTCAGCGGGTTGACCGTGAACCACAGCAGCGCCGAGCCCGCCGCGCACAGCAGGGCCGAGAACACCAGCGCCTGCATGTCGCTGAGCTGCCCGCGCGCCGTGGGGCGCCAGGCGGTGCGCTTCATCTTGGCGTCGATGCCCTTCTCGACCAGGCAGTTGAACGCCGCGGCCGCGCCGGCCACGAGCCAGATGCCGATGCAGGCCAGCACGCCGCGTTGCACGTCGGCCCACGACGGCAGGCCGGGCACGGCCAGCACCATGCCGATGAGCGCGCAGAACACGATCAGCTGCACCACGCGCGGCTTGGTGAGCGCGTAGAACTGGCGCAGCACGTTGGCGGTGCTGGTGTGCTGAACGGGGATCGGGGTGCTCACGCGGTGGCTTTCTTCGGTTGGGGGGTGCCGCGCGCATTGTCGACGGCGCGAGGAATCGGTGCAGCGGCGGCGCTTTCGCGGCGGCTTTCGCACAGCGCCCAGGTCAGGGCTACCGCCAACGCCGCGGCGCCGCCGGTGTGGAGCACGGCCGCGGCCAGCGGCCAGCCGAGCAGCACGTTGCCCAGGCCGGTGGCGAGCTGCAGCAGCGCCAGGCCGGCCAGCCAGTGCGCCTGCGCGCGCAGCGCCTCGAGGCGGCGCAGGCGCCAGGCCAGCAGGCCGAGCGCCACGAACACGGCGTACGCCATGAGGCGGTGCGCGTAGTGGATGGCGGTGAGCGCGGAAAAGTCGAGCGGCTGGCCGTCGCCGGTCACGCCGAGGTGGCGCCAGATCTCGAAGCCCTGCACGAAATTCATCGGCGGCCACCAGCTGTCCTGGCAGGTCGGGAACTGCGTGCAGGCCAGCACCGCGTAGTTGGTGCTGACCCAGCCGCCGAGCGCGATCTGCAGCACCAGCAGCACCGCCGTGGCGATCAACCCGTTGCGCAGGGCCGGCGACACGACCGTGGGCAGACGCTGTGCCGCCACCTGGCGGTAGCGCACGGCCTGGATGCACAGCAGCGCGAGCAGCACGATGGCGCCCATCAGGTGCATCGTGACGATGGCGGGGAACAGCTTCCAGGTGACGGTCATGGCGCCGAAGGCACCCTGCAGGCAGACCCAGACCAGCGTGGCCGCGGGCCACCAGGCGCTGAGCACGACGTGGTGGTGCGCGCTGTCGACCGGCGGCGCGGGCTGGCGCCGCTGGCGGCGGCGCACGATCCAGGTCGCGCCCGCGAGCGTGAGGATCAGCACCCCGACGCCAGTCGCGAGGTAGCGGTGGACCATCTCGATCCAGGCCTTGCTGTGCGTCACCGGGCCGGTCGGCTGGGCCGCCTGCGCCATGGCGATCTCGTGGCGCGCGCCGGCCGGGCTGGCGTTGCCGTAGCAGCCGGGCCAGTCGGGGCAACCCAGGCCCGAATCGGTGAGCCGCGTGAAGGCGCCGAACAGCGTGAGGTCGAAGGTAAGGAACAGCGTGAGCACGGTCAGCGCGTGCAGCCGCCGCGCCGGGCCGGAGCCGGCGTTGCGGCGCCACACCCAGAGCAGCGGGCCGAGCGCGAGCAGCACGCCGGCGGCCATCATCCAGGCGATCGGCGTGAGGTCGTAGAGGGAGCTCGTGTCCATCGGGCGATTGTTCGTGCGGGGCTCAGCGCCCCGCTTCGTCCCACGAGGACGAGGCGCGCAGCAGGCGGTCGATGTCGCGCTTGGCGCGGCTCGCGCCGGCGGCGTCCATGCGGGCCGGGAAACGCATCATCCAGTTGCCCATCGGATCAACCACGTAGAGGTGCTCGGGCAGCGTGTGGCCCTTCACGGGCGCGAGCCAGCGGGCGAGTTGCTCGGCCGGCACGCGCAGCACGGTCGCGCCGTGCAGGCCGTTGGTCAGGCGCTCGGGCACGGGCGCCGCGTCGCTCACGAGCCAGACGCGGTCGAGGCGGTCTTTTTCGCGGCCCAGGCTCTCGCGCAGCTGGCGCTGCAGGTACAGCTGCTGCTCGCACAGCGCGTCGCAGGCCGCATCGGCCACCGCCACCAGCAGCCACTGGCCCTTGAGCGTGGCCAGCTCGACCGGCGCACCGTTGCGGTCGGTCACGGTCAGGCGGGGCATCTCGTGCTGTGGATCGATCAGCTCGCCGTACACGCTGCGGCCCTCGGGCCGGATCACGTAGTAGGTGAAGTACGAGGCGATGACGGGTGCCGCGCACATCAGCAGCACGGCGATCATCTTCCAGCGCCCGTGGACAGTGCGGCGGTTCTCGGCTTCGTCGAGCGCCTGGCCTGGCGACGGCATCGAGTGCACGGTCAGGCCCAGCGGCTCGTCAGAGGCCGCGGCCATCGCGTGCGCGGCGCCGCGCGCGCCGGAAGGGGGAGATGAATTGGAACCAGACATAGAGGATGACAACGAGGGCCGACAGGCCGAACCACTGGAATGCGTAACCGTAGTGCCTCTCGAGGCCCAACGCCGGGGCCGGCCAGTCGCGCTGCAGGCCCTCGGACGCCGGCCCGCTCTGCTGCAGCGACACGTCGGTGCGCAGCGGCAGCTGGGTCTCGGCACGGAATGCCTCCAGGTCGAGATTTTGCCGGATGGGGGAAGACCCCTGAATGCCCGGTGCCGGAGCGGTGGGGCCGGAAGCGGCCGGGGCCGGCGCAGGGGCCGATGCAACGGGCGCCGGTGCGGCCTTTGAGCCGAGTTCGAACAGGTGGCTCGGCGGCGGCTCGATCAGCGCCGTGAGTTCGACGATACCGGGCGGCGTCTCGACCACACCGAGCTGCGTGCGGTCGACGAAATTGCGCTGCACCCAGCCGCGCTGGACCATCACGGTCTGCTCGCTGCCTTCGAGTGCGAACGGCGTCAGCACGTAGAAGCCCGGCGTGCCGTGCATCTGGCGGTTGTCCAGGTAGACCGTCTGCGCCGTGAGCCACAGGCCGCGCAGCTGCACCGGCCGGTGCAGCTCGCCGACCGCTTCGCTCAGTGCCAGGAACTCCGCCTGCGACAGCGGGGGCTTTTGCTTCTGCGCATCGATGCGGGCCTGCAGCGCTTCTTTCTGCGCGGCGCGCGAGAGCTGCCAGCGGCCCAGCGACACGGTGGCCGCCAGCGCCAGCACGGCCGCCAGCGTAACGACCAGGAAACGGCCCCGGCCTGCGCGGCGGCGCGGCGTGGCAGAGGAGACAAGGGGCTCGGGAGGCTCGGAGGTCACTGGAGCGGACGGGGCGTGCGGCCGATAATGCGGGTCATGAAATACTTCGTCGCCCTGATCTTTCTGGGCATCTTCGCGAGCCTCGCCTTCGCGCTCTACTTCATGCTGAAGGACGGTCGCGACGGGCAAAACAAACGCGGGGGCATGGCCCGCGCGCTCACCTTTCGGATCGGCCTGTCGGTCTTTTTGTTCCTGTGCATGCTGCTGGCCTGGAAACTCGGCTACATCCAGCCCACCGGGCTCCCGCTCGGGAAGTAGCAGATGGTGCTCGTTCCACGAGAACCATGAAAAAGGCGCCTTACGGCGCCTTTTTTCTGGAATGCCGTGAGGTTTGTCGCTCAAAGCCAATAGACCAGCACGTACAGGCCCAGCCAGACCACGTCCACGAAGTGCCAGTACCAGGCGGCGCCTTCGAAGCCGAAGTGACGCTCGGCGGTGAAGTGGCCCTTCTGCAGGCGCAGCGTGATGAACAGCAGCATCAGCATGCCGATGAACACGTGCAGGCCGTGGAAGCCGGTCAGCATGAAGAAGGTCGAACCGTAGGTGCCCGACGTGAGCTTGAGGTTCAACTCGGTGTACAGGTGGAAGTACTCGTAGCCCTGCACGGTCAGGAAGATCACGCCCAGCAGCACGGTGAGCCACATGAAACGGATGCACTGTGCGCGGTGGTCGGCGCGCAACGCGTGGTGGGCGATGGTCAGCGTCACGCCCGAGCTCAGCAGCAGCGCGGTGTTGATGGTCGGCAGCCAGAACGGGCCGACGGTCTGGAACGGCTCGATGATGCCGGCCGGTGAACCGGTGACACCGGCCGCAACGCTAGGCCACACGGCCTTGAAGTCGGGCCAGAGGATCGCGTTGTCCAGGCTGCCGAGCGTCGGCAGCGCGTGGGTGCGGGCCCACCACAGCGCCGTGAAGAAGGCGCCGAAGAACATCACTTCCGAGAAGATGAACCAGCTCATGCTCCAGCGGTACGAGAGGTCGATCTTGTGGCCGTACTGGCCGCTCTCGCTCTCGCCGACGGCGGCACGGAACCACACGAAGAGCGTGCCGAGCCAGATCACCATGCCCAGCAGCAGCGACCAGGCGCCCCACTGGTGGCTGTTGATCCATTGCCCCGCGCCGAGGATCACGAAGAACAAGCCGATCGCGGACACGACCGGGTAGGCCGAGGGTCCGGGCACGAAGTAGTAGGGCGTGGTGCCGTGGGTGGTTGAACTCATATCAGCTCCTGGCTTTCTTTCTTCTCTCGATTCAATGATTCTGGAGATCGTGGTTTTTATCTTCGGCTCAGCAGGCAGCGCTCAGGCGGTCGCGACCACATGCCGCACCAGCAGCACCAGCCCGACCACGAAGACGATCACTGCGGCAAACGCCACCACGATGACGTGCAGCGGATTGAGCTTGCCCAGGTCTTCCTTGTAGGCGCTGTTGCGGCGCACCCCGAAGAACGACCAGCCCACCGCCTTCATCGTGTCCCACAGCGTGGGCTTGCGACGCGACGCTTCGGGCGCGGGCGATGGAGGTGGGGAACTCACGAGCGCGGCTCATCGGCGACAACATGCGAAACAGCGGCCACCGGGGCCGGAGGCGTCTTGCCGCCCACCTCGAAGAAGGTGTACGACAGCGTGATGGTCTTGACGTCCTTCGAGATCTTCGGATCGATCACGAAGGCGACCGGCCACTGCTTCTTCTCGCCCGCATCGAGCGTGTACTGGTTGAAGCAGAAGCACTCGAGCTTGTTGAAATGCGCCGCGGCCTGCTGCGGCGCGTAGCTCGGGATGGCCTGCGCGGCCATGCGGCGGTTCTGCGTGTTCTGGAACTCGTACATCACCGTGTTCAGCTGGCCCGGGTGCACTTCGATGAAGCGCTCGGCCGGCTTGAAGTCCCAGAGGCCGCCGCGCACGTTGGAGTCGAACTCGACCTTGATCGTGCGGGTCATGTCGACCTGCGTGTTGTCCGGGACGCGCACGTTCTTGGCACCGCTGGCGCCGCCCGGCACCTGGAGCTCGGAGAGCGCGAGGATGTTGATGCCGGTCATTTCGCAGATCGCGCGGTACATCGGCACCAGCGCATAGCCGAAGGCGAACATGCCGCAGGTCACCACGGCCAGCTTGCCGACCATGCGGACGTTGGCGCGGCGGATGCGTTGGCCGAGGCTCATGCTGTTGCTTCCGTTCAGGGCGTGCGATGCGGCGCGGTCAGCGTCCGCTGAACCAGACCATGCGGACGATGAAGCCGATGAAGAAGATCACCGCGATGGAGGCCAGCGTGAGCCCCATGCGTCGGTTGTTCTTTCTTTGTTCGGGCGTTGTCATCGTCGTGCAATTGCTGTGCTTGTTCGGCGTGCGCGGGTGATCAGCCGATCACCTTGGTGGCGGTCACGTCGAGCTTGGGCGGGTTCTCGAAGGTGTGGAACGGGGCCGGCGACGGCACTTCCCACTCGAGGCCTTCGGCCGCTTCCCAGGGCTTCTGCGAAGCCTTCTCACCCTTGCCGCGCATGGTGGGCAGCACGATGAAGAGGAAGAAGTACACCTGCGCGAAGCCGAAGAAGAAGGCACCGACCGACGCAAGTGCGTTGAAGTCGGCGAACTGCATCGGGTAGTCGGCATAGCGTCGCGGCATGCCGGCCAAGCCCAGGAAGTGCATCGGGAAGAAGGTCACGTTGAACGAGATCAGCGACCACCAGAAGTGCACCTTGCCGCGCGTTTCGTTGTACATCACGCCGGTCCACTTGGGCACCCAGTAGTAGAAGCCCGAGAACATGGCGAACAGCGAGCCGGCCACCAGCACGTAGTGGAAGTGGGCCACCACGTAATACGTGTCCTGCAGCTGCGTGTCGATCGGTGCGACCGCGAGGATCAGGCCGGTGAAGCCGCCCATCGTGAACACGAAGATGAAGCCGACCGCGAACAGCATGGGCGTCTCGAAGGTCATCGAGCCCTGCCACATGGTGGCGATCCAGTTGAAGATCTTCACGGCCGTGGGCACGGCGATCAGCATGGTCGCGTACATGAAGAACAGCTGGCCCGTGAGCGGCATGCCGGTCGTGAACATGTGGTGGGCCCACACGATGAACGACAGAATGGCGATCGACGAGGTGGCGTACACCATCGAGGCGTAGCCGAAGAGCTTCTTGCGGGCGAAGGCCGGGACCACCTGGCTGATGATGCCGAAGGCCGGCAAGATCATGATGTAGACCTCGGGGTGGCCGAAGAACCAGAAGATGTGCTGGTACATCACCGGGTCGCCGCCGCCGGCGGGGTTGAAGAAGCTGGTGCCGAAGTGGCGGTCGGTCAGCGTCATCGTGATGGCGCCTGCGAGCACGGGCATCACGGCGATCAGCAGGTAGGCGGTGATGAGCCAGGTCCAGCAGAACATCGGCATCTTCATCAGCGTCATGCCGGGGGCGCGCATGTTCAGGATGGTGACGATGATGTTGATCGAACCCATGATCGACGAGGCGCCCATGATGTGCATCGCGAAGATGCCGGCGTCCATCGAGGGGCCCATCTGCAGCGTGAGCGGTGCGTACAGCGTCCAGCCGGCTGCGGGCGCGCCGCCGGGCATGAAGAACGAACCCGCCAGCATGATGGCCGCCGGGATCAGCAGCCAGAAGCTGAAGTTGTTCATGCGCGCGAACGCCATGTCGGATGCGCCGATCTGCAGCGGGATCATCCAGTTCGCGAAGCCCACGAAGGCCGGCATGATCGCGCCGAACACCATGATCAGGCCGTGCATGGTGGTGAACTGGTTGAACAGCTCGGGGTTCACCAGTTGCAGACCGGGCTGGAACAGCTCGGCGCGGATCAGCAATGCGAGCACGCCGCCGATCATCAGCATCGTGAAGCTGAACAGCAGGTAGAGCGTGCCGATGTCCTTGTGGTTGGTCGCGAACACCCAACGGCGCCAGCCGGTGGGCGCGTGGTGGTCGTGATGCTCGTCGTGTGCGTGGCCGCCTGGGGCGTGACCGTGGGGGTCGAGGACTGCGCTCATGTCGTTGTTCCTTGCAATTTCTTCTTCGCGGGGCGCCGTCGGATCACTTGCCGCGCAGGGCCAGCACTTCAGCCGGTTGCACCAGCTGGCCGGTCTTGTTCGACCAGCTGTTCTTGGTGTAGGTGGCCACGGCCGCGAGATCGGTGTCGCTCAGCTGTTTCCAGGCAGGCATGGCACCGTTGTTCTGGCCGTTGAGCAGCACCAGCAGCTGCACCTTGTGGTCGGAGTCGGTCACCTTGGCTGCGCCGTCGAGCGGCTTGATCGGGCCTGCGCCCTTGCCGTTGGCCTGGTGGCAGGCTGCGCAGTTGGAGGCGTAGACCTTCTCGCCGCGTGCCAGCATGTCGGGCAGCGTCCAGACCTTGGTCGGGTCGTCGAGCTTGGCGGCGGCTTCCTTGCGCTTGGTAGCGACCCAGGCCGTGTAGTCGGCCGAGGAGACCACCTTCACGTGGATCGGCATGTAGGCGTGTTCCTTGCCGCACAGTTCCTGGCACTGGCCGTAGTAGTCGCCCACGGTCTCGGCGCGGAACCAGGTGTCGCGCACGAAGCCGGGAATGGCGTCCTGCTTGAGGCCCAGCTGCGGCACGGCGAAAGCGTGGATCACGTCGTTCGCGGTGGTGATGATGCGGACCTTCTTCTGCACCGGCACGACCATCGGGTTGTCGACCTTGAACAGGTAGTCGTCTGGCATCGCGCCCTTGGCGCCTGCGTCGGACATTGCGCGCTGCGAGCTGTCGAGCGTGGAGATGAAGGCCAGGCCCTCGCCTTCGCCGTTCAGGTAGTCGTAGCCCCACTTCCACTGGTAGCCGGTGGTCTTGATCGTGAGGTCGGCGTTGGTGGTGTCCTTCTGGGCCACCAGCACCTTGGTGGCGGGCAGCGCCATCACGATCACGATGAGGAAGGGAACGATGGTCCAGATGACCTCGACCACCACCGATTCATGGAAGTTGGCCGCCTTGTGGCCGACCGACTTGCGGTGCTTCCAGATGGAATAGAACATCACCGCGAACACGGCGATGAAGATGACCGTGCAGATGATCATCATGATCGTGTGGAGCAGATGCTGCTCCTGCGCGATCTTGGTCACGCCGACCGGAAGATTCAGCTGGCGCACCGAAGGGCCGCCGGGCAGATCGTTGACTGCGTGCGCCGCGTTGCTGAACGCCGCGCCGGCCGCCAGCAACAGATTCGCCGGCCTGTACTTATTGCGCCAAATGCTCTTCATCGTGTTCACGTTTCTTCAATTTTTCGAAAACCCAACCGTGCAGCACCGCGCGAGCCCCCTCAGGCGCCACGCAACGCCATGCGAATCTCGCGCGCCAATGCGGCTCGCAACTCCGGGCGTACATAGCGCCCCACCCTGACCGATCGACCCTGCCCCGAGACCTCGATCAGTGAACGATCGCCGGTCTGCGGTTCGATCCGCACCTGGTGCGGAAGAAATTCTGTGCGCTCGTAGTGCCCACCGTTCTCGAGCTCCACGACGAGGCGTCCGCCTTGCAGCGCGATCCGTTCGCCATCGGTGGCATGCCGCGCGTACATCATGAACGCAAAGCCCACCGCGGCCAGTTCGAGCCAGGCGAATGGCAAAACCAGCGGCGCACCGTGCAGCCAGAACACCATGCCCGTTCCCAGAGATACCACGCACAGCGAGGCGTAGAGCCAGGCCAGCTGGCTCGGCGTCACCGAGCAATTTCGTTTCAGGAACCAGTGGATGTTCTGGCCTGAGACGGTGGCAAAACGAAACACGGAATTCGACACGGGCGAGTTCAGCAAATCGGTGCGTCGATGGTGGCCAAACCCCTCGTACAAACAGGATCCGACACCCCTCGATCACGGGACAATACCCGCGAGTTTCACGCAACGGCGGATTGTAGCGGGTAGAGCGCGGGCCCCGCGCACCGAATGAGGGCTGCCGGGTCGCTCAGGCGCCAGGGCGGCCGCGCTGGAGCATCGATCGCATCTCGCGCAACGACACCGCGCTCTCGGGCGACAGCGCGACGCGCGGCGTCGGCTTGAAGGCGTGGCCGTAGATGACCTCGAAGGTCAGCGCGATGCGGCCCTCGCCTTCCGCGGCCGGCGCCAGCTCGGGCAGGGCCTGCTTGAGCGACCGGTGCCAGGCCTTGCCGCGCAGTGCGGGGAAGCGCGCCGGATGCAGGTTGCGCCCCAGGGTGCGCAGCTCGGCCAGCGCGGCCTCGGGCGTGGCCCAGGTGAGCACGATGCGCTCCATGTCCATCACGGGCTCGGCGAAGCCGGCGTGCACGAGCATGTCGCCCCAATCGTGCATGTCGGTGTATTCATGGCCGGCGGCGGGCCAGCCGAGGCGGGCATGCAGCGCCCGCAGCTCGCGCACGGTGTCCGGGCCCAGGCAGGAAAACATCAGGAAGCCGTTGGTCGCGACCAGCCGGTGCCACTGCGCGATGAGCGCCTCGGGGTCGGCCGCCATGTGCAGCGACATGTTGGCCCAGAGCAGGTCGACGCCGTCTTCGGGCGTGGCGTCGAAGCGGGCCTTGCCGCCCTGCCAGCGGCGCGCGCTCCACCAGGGCGCGGTCAGCGCCTCACCGGTCCGTTCGGCCAATGCGGGTTCGGGTTCGATGACGAAGGCTTCGGCGTCGCGGTAGCGGCGGGCCAGCAGTGCGTGGGCTTCGAGGCCGCCGCGCAGCGG
This sequence comes from Variovorax sp. YR752, assembly GCF_943372545.1. Lineage (NCBI taxonomy): Bacteria > Pseudomonadati > Pseudomonadota > Betaproteobacteria > Burkholderiales > Comamonadaceae > Variovorax > Variovorax sp. YR752. The sequence goes on from NZ_CALRZC010000017.1 coordinate 48,875, forward strand.
CGACCAGTCGGCCCAGGTGCGGGGCTGGGCCTTGATCCATTGCAGCCGGTCTTCCATCCGGCGGCCGATTTCCTCGTGCAGCCAGGGCGAGCCCTCGGCGGGCGCGAGCCGGCGCCAGCGGTCGGCCGCCGTGGGATCGATGGTCGGCGGTCTTCTTGCGGGGTCGGTGGCCATGGGGCCGTGAGTATATTGAGGCATGCACAACCGCCGGGCCCTGAGGCCTTTCACCTCATTGCTTGCGCGGCTGCCCAGCCAGTGCGAGGTCTGCCGCGCCTGGCCCGCACAGCGCGTGTGCGACGCCTGCGTGGCGCGTTTTGCGCCGCCGACCGCGCGCTGTGGGGGCTGCGCCCTGCCGATGCCCGAGGGCGTGGCCCGCTGTGGCGAATGCATCAAGCACCCGCCGCCGCTCGACGCCTGCCTCGCGGCCTGCACCTATGCCTGGCCGTGGCCCGATTGCATCGCCCAGTTCAAGTTTCGCGGCGAGGCAGGCTGGGCCGGTCCGCTGGCCACCCTGCTGCGCAGCGCGCCGTGGGTGGAACCGGCGCTGGAGCAGTGCGACCTCGTGCTGCCGATGCCGCTGGCGCCCGGCCGACTGGGCGAGCGCGGCTTCAACCAGGCGCACGAGCTCGCGCGCCGGCTGGCCCCCACCAAGACCGACGCCACCCTGCTGCTGCGCACGCGCGACACGCCCGCACAGAGCGGCCTGCCGCGCGCCGACCGGCTGCGCAACCTGCGCGGGGCCTTCGCCGTGGAGCCGATGCGCGCCGATGGCCTGCAGGGCCGGCGCGTGGTGCTGGTGGACGACGTGATGACCAGCGGCGCCTCGCTGTTCGCCGCGGCCGCCACCTTGCGCCTCGCCGGCGCGGCGCACATCACCGGCGTGGTGCTGGCGCGGACCGATCCGCCGCGCTGAACCCGCCGGCGGCGCCCGCGACAATCGGCGCATGTTCCATATCGTCCTGGTCCACCCTGAAATTCCGCCGAACACCGGCAACGTGATCCGGCTCGCGGCCAACACCGGCTGCACGCTGCACCTGGTGGAGCCGCTCGGCTTTTCGATGGACGACCGCCTGCTGCGCCGCGCCGGGCTCGACTATCACGAGTACGCCGAAGTGAAGCGCCACGCCGACTGGGCCGCGCTGCTGGCCACGCAGCAACCGCCGCCCGACCGCATGTTCGCGCTGACCACGCGCGGCACGCGCGCCGTGCATGACGTGCGCTTTCAGCCCGGCGACTGGCTGGTGTTCGGTTCGGAAACCGCCGGCCTGCCGCCGCCGATCCGCGACGGCTTTGCAGAACCGCAGCGCCTGCGGCTGCCGATGCGCGCCGGCCAGCGCAGCCTGAATTTGTCGAACGCGGTGGCGGTCACGGTGTTCGAGGCCTGGCGGCAAAACGGTTTCGCCTGACGGCCATTCAGCCCCTCACACGGCAGGGGCACATCCGATCGGCGCTGCGCAGCGTATGGGAAGACATGCCGGTGATTCGCACCGGCATCCGTCCCCTCAACGCTGACTGCCAAGGAGTCCCGCCATGCACACCACTTTGCGCCTCGTCACGCTCGCCGCCCTCGCCTTCACCGGCGGCGCCCACGCCTTCCAGGGCGAGCAGAACCCGCTGCCGCCCGCGCCCTTCCAGTCGTCGCTGACGCGCGCCCAGGTGCAGGCGCAAGCCATGCAACCGCTGCAGATCAGCAACGGCGGCACCGGCGTGGCCCGCCCGACCGCGGGCAACGTCGACCGCGCCGCGGTGCGCGCGAGCGCCGTCGGCATCACCCGACAGGGCGCGGCCACCTACGGCGAGGTCACCGACCGCCGGATGTAAAGAGAAGCAGAGAAGAAGAAAAAACCGCTCAGGGAAAACGACGCACGACCGACTCGGCGACGCACGCCGGCTTGGCAGCGCCTTCGAGTTCGATGGTGGTTTCCCAGGTCATCTGCAGGCCGTCGTTGGGAATCGGCTCGGCGCTCAGCAGCTTCATGCGCGCGCGCAGGCGCTGGCCCACCGGCACCGGCGACATGAAGCGCACGCGGTTGAGGCCGTAGTTCACGCCCATGCGCGACTCGACCACGTCGATCGCCGTCTCGAAGAACTTCGGCAGCAGCGACAGCGTGAGAAAACCATGCGCGATCGGCGCGCCGAAAGGGCCGGACTTGGCCCGCTCCACATCGACGTGGATCCACTGGTGGTCGCCGGTGGCCTCGGCGAACTGGTTCACCTGCTGCTGCGTCACGGAAATCCAGTCGCTCACGGCGACTTCCTGGCCGACGCAGGCGGCGAGATCCTGAAGGGTCTGGAATGTCTTTTTGGTCATGCGGGGCATTCTGGTGCCAAGGGCACGGGGCTGGCTGTCGGACTTGCGACAACCGGGAATCGGGGAAATCCGGGGGTCCGTTCAGGCGTCGAGCCATTCGCAGATCGGCTGCCATTGCTCCAGGTCCCGCTGCACGCGGCCCGGCGCGATGTCGAACAGCGTGAGCCCGCGCGCCGCCAGCTGCACGTAGTTCTGCGTGTCGCGCAGCTCGCCCAGCACGGGCACGCCGAGGCCGGCAATGAACTCGTGCAGCCGGTCGGCCGCCAGCGTGCGGGCGTTCACGCGCATGCCGACGAGGCCGATGCGGGTCTTTTCGGCGCGGCGGCTTTCCATCAGGCGGTCGAGAAAATCGCGCGTGGCGTAGATGTCGAAGATGCTCGGCTGCAGCGGCACGATCACGCGGTCGGCCAGCGCCAGCACCTCCTTGAAGCGCCAGCCGTGCAGGCCGGCCGGCGTGTCGAGCACCGCATGCGTGGTGCCGCGCGGCGGGCGCACTACGGTGCTGTCGCCGGTGGCTTCCCAGGTGGCGATGGGGCGGACCTGCGGCGGGCGCAGGCCGAGCCACAGCCGCGAAGACTGCTGACGGTCCACGTCGCCGAGCATCACGGCATGGCCGCGGCTCGCGAAATAGCCCGCGATGTTCGTTGCAATCGTCGACTTGCCCACGCCACCCTTGGGATTGGCGACCAGAACCACCGGCATGAGGATCTCCTCCAGAACTGGGACAGGGCTGGATGGTAGTCGCCCCGGGTTGCGCGTCGGCGGCAGAGGGCCGTCTGCGTTATGTTCGCCACATGACGACAACAACATCCTCGGAGAACCCCGCTGGCGCCGCGAAAGCGGCCGGCAGCATCTATGTGCTGGCCGCCCACCCGCACTGGCGCGACTCGCGCGTGAACCGCCGCTTGTTCGCCGCGTCACAGCGCGTGCCCGGCGTCGACGCGAACGACCTCTACGGCAGCTACCCCGATTTCGCCATTGACGTCGAGGTCGAACGCGAGCGCTTGGCACGTGCGGACCTCGTGGTGTTGCTGCACCCGATCCAGTGGTACTCGATGCCGCCGCTGCAAAAGCTCTGGCTCGACGACGTGCTCGGCTACGGCTGGGCCTACGGCCCCGGCGGCACGGCCCTGCAGGGCAAGGACTGCTGGCTGGTCGCCACCACCGGCGGCCCCGAGCCGAGCTATCACCCGCAAAGCTACAACCGCTATTTCTTCGACGCCTTCCTGCCGCCCTACGAGCAGACCGCCGCGCTGTGCGGCATGCGCTTCCTGCCGCCGCTGCTGCTGCACGGCGCACGCCGCGCCAGCGAGGCCGAGGTGACCGCGCATGTCGAGATGTTCGTGCAGCGCCTGGAGAGCTACCCGGTCTGGCCGGAGATGGACGAGCTCGATGCCTGCATCGCCTGCCCGGTGCCCGAGACCGACCGCCCCGCCGAATCCGACGACGTGAACAAGCTGGTGGCCGGCGCCTTCCACAGCGCGATGACGCACGGCCTGGCCGTCGCCAACGGCAGCACCCACAGCACCAGCAACAAGGCGGCCTGAGCATGGAACACGCACCCGCCTGGCTGACCAGCAGCCTGATCTATTTGGGCGCCGCCGTGCTGGTGGTGCCGCTGTCGAAGTTCCTCGGGCTCGGCTCGATCATCGGCTACCTCGTGGCCGGCATCGCCATCGGCCCCTGGGGCCTGGGCCTCGTGTCCAGCGTGGAAGACGTGCTGCATTTCGCCGAGTTCGGCGTGGTGCTGATGCTGTTCCTGGTGGGCCTGGAACTCGAACCCAAGCGCCTGTGGAGCCTGCGCCGGCCGATCTTCGGCTGGGGTTCGGCGCAGGTGCTCAGCTGCGCGGCGGTGCTGTTCGCTGCCGGCTGCGCCGTGGGCGCGCCGTGGCGCGTGGCGCTGGTGGCCGCGCTCGGGCTGGCGCTGTCGTCCACCGCCATCGCGCTGCAGGTGTTCGGCGAACGCAACCTGCTGAAGACGCCCAGCGGCCAGGCCGGCTTCTCGATCCTGCTGTTCCAGGACGTGGCCGCGATTCCAATCCTTGCGCTGCTGCCGCTGCTGGCCAGTGCCACGGCGGCCGAGCAGTCCATCAGCGGGCTGGACCGCGCGCTCGAGGCGCTGAAGATCGTCGGCGTGATCGCCGGCATCATCCTCGGCGGCCGGCTGCTGCTGCGCCCGATCCTGCGCTGGATCGCGCGCAGCGACACGCCCGAGATCTTCACCGCCGCCGCGCTGCTGCTGGTGGTGGCCATCGCCGCGCTGATGCAGTTCGTCGGCCTGTCGATGGCGCTGGGCGCCTTCCTGGCTGGCGTGCTGCTGGCCGAAAGCGAATACCGGCGCGAACTCGAGACCGACATCGAACCCTTCAAGGGCCTGCTGCTGGGGCTGTTCTTCATCGCGGTGGGCATGTCGATCAACTTCGGCGTGCTGGTGGCCAACCCCTGGGTCATGGCGGCGCTGGTGCTGAGCTTCCTGGCGATCAAGCTGGTCGTGATCTATGCGCTGGCCAAGGCCATGGGCCTGGCCTACCAGGAGCGGCCGGTGTTCACGCTGCTGCTGGCGCAGGGCGGCGAGTTCGCCTTCGTGGTGTTCCAGGCCGCCGGGCCCGACGTGCTGCCGCCCCAGACCACCTCGCTGCTGATCGGCGCGGTGGCGCTGTCGATGCTGCTGTCGCCGCTGCTGCTGGTGCTGCTCGACAAGTTCGTGCTGCCGCGCTACAGCCGCACGGGCGGGGCGCAACTCGACGAAATCTCGGAGCAGCAGGACGCCAAGGTGCTGATCTGCGGCTTCGGCCGCTACGGCCAGATCGTCGGTCGCCTGCTGATGTCGCAGGGCCTGCAGGTGACGGTGCTCGACCACGACGCCGACACCGTCGAAGGCCTGCGCCAGTTCGGCTTTCGCGTGTTCTACGGCGACGCCACGCGGCTCGACCTGCTGCGCACCGCGGGCGCGGGCACGGCGCGCGCCATCGTGGTGGCGGTGGACGACATCGAGCAGTCGCTGGACATCGTCGACCTGGTGCGCGAGAACTTTCCGCAGGCGCGCATCGTGGCGCGTGCGCGCAACGTGACCCACCTGTTCCAGCTGCGCGACCGCGGCGTGCAGGACATCGAGCGCGAGGTGTTCGAGTCGTCGCTGCGCAGCGGTCGTTCGACGCTGGAAGCGCTGGGCTGGCCGGCGGCCGAGGCGCGCGAGGCGTCGATGCGTTTCCGCCAGCGAAACCTCAAGCTCAGCGACGAGATCTACCCGCACTACAAGGACCGCGCCAAGCTGATCGCCGCCAACAAGGCGGGCCGCCAGCAGTTCGAGGAACAGATGGCGCGCGAGCGCGAAGAGCGCAAGCTGCGCTCGGGGCAGGACTGGGACCGGCTCGGCGAAGACGAGCCGGGCGACGCGAAGGCGCCCTGAGGTCAGCCTCCCGGCCGCGTCAGACCGGCACGGTCAGGTACACGCCCTCGCGACCGATCACCGGCGCGCGGGTCGGCATGAAGATCGTGCAGCCGTCGCAGGGCGAGCGGATCTCGCGCCCGGCCTGCACCGCGATCAGTGCGTCCTTGTCGAAGGTCTCGAAACCGAGCACGGGCCGCACGAAGGCGAAGTCGTCCGAGGTCACCATGTGGACCTCGAGCAGCCGGAAGCGGCGTGCGGACACCGCCACGCGCAGCACCGGGTCGATGAGCCCGAGGTGCGCCAGAAAGCGCAGTGACACGTCGGTGGCCAGGGCGGCCGCCGACTGTGCGAAGTGCTGGCCGCACTCGACCACCACCGCACCGCCGTCGATGCCCGGCTCGCCGTGGCGGCCGTACGCCGTCACGCCTGTGCCGGGCGCGGCGCCGACAGGCATCACAAGGTGCACCGGCGGACCGCCGACGGCCTGCGCCAAGCCTGCATTGCGCTCGAACTCCGGGTAGACCCAGAAGGGCTGCACGGGCGCGCGCGTGGAATGGATGTCCAGCACGTAGTCGGCCGCGTCGAGCACCGGCCGCAGTTCGCGCGCACGGCGCAGCTCGGGGCTGTGCTCGGTGCCGTCGAGCAGCGCGGGTGACCAGATGCGGTTCAGGTTGTGCACCAGCTGGCGGTTCTCGTAGGGCCGTGCGATGTCGAAGGCCTCGTAGGCCTCGACGTTCGCAAAGCTCACGGTCAGCGTGCCGATCTTCGGGCGCACGCCGTGGTCGAGCAGGTGCGTGGCCGCGACCATGCCGCAGATCTCGTTGCCGTGCGTGAGCGCGTTGATGAGCACGTGCGGGCCGGGCTTGCCCGACGCGAAGCGGTGCACGTAGTCGATGCCGGTGTTGCCCTGCCGGTAGGCCGAGAGGTCGCGCGGCAGCACTTCCAGCGGGGCGGTGTCGGGTGCGAAGGCCTGCAGTGTCTGCGTCATGAAACCAGCCGCCCGCTCACTCGCCGCGGATGCCGGCGCGCTTGACCATCTCGCCGTACAGCGCGAGCCGCTCCGACATCATGGCCGTGAACTGCGCGGGCGACTGCGCCTCGGGCGCGAGCGAACCGCGCGCCACCAGCCCCTCGACCATCGCCGGCTGCTCGGCCACCGTGCGCACCGCCTTGTGCAGCGCGGCGATGACGTCGGGCGGCGTCTTCGCGGGCGCGGCCAGGCCGATCCACGACGTAGTGTTCAGCACCGGGTAGCCCAGTTCGGCGAAGGTCGGCACGTCGGGCAGCGCCGCGACGCGCGTGGGCGAGGCCACGGCCAGTGCGCGCAACTTGCCGGCCTGGATGTGCGGCAGGAAGGGCGCGAGGTTGTCCAGGCCGAACTGCACTTCGTTCGAGATCAGCGCGGTCACCAGCGGGCCGCCGCCGCGATACGGCACGTGCGTGGCGTTGAGCTGAAGCTGCGACTTCATCAACTCGACGTTGAGCTGGCCCATGCTGCCCGGCCCGGCGCTGCAGAAGTTGAGCTCGCCCGGGCGCGACTTCACCAGCGCCACGAACTCCTTGAAGGTCTTGGCGGGCACGGCCGGATTGACGAGCAGCACGTTGATGGAGCGCGCGAGCTGGCTGATCGACAGGAAATCCTTGATCGGGTCGTAGCCCGGGTTGGCCTGCGTCAGCGGGTTGGCCAGGTGCGAGCTCTGCGACGACACCACGAGCGTGTAGCCGTCGGGCTTGGCACGCGCCACCTGCGCGCTGGCGATGGAGCCGCCGGCGCCGGCACGGTTGTCGATGACCACCGGCGTGCCCAGCGCCTTCGACAGCGGCTCGGCGTACAGCCGCGCGATCAGGTCGACCGAGCCGCCGGCCGGGAACGGCACCACCAGCGTGACCGGGCGGTACGGAAAGGCCTGGGCACGCGCCGACAGGGGCAGCAGCGCCGCCGTCAGGCCGGCGCCGAGGATCTCGCGCCGACGGAGGGCGGGCACAGCGGGGGTGGTGGAACGCATGGCAAGGTCTTTCTGCAGGGGACGGCGGGCGGGCAGAGGTTCGGCCCGGATTTGTGCATTCATTTTTGCAAGGAGACTCTATTTTTGCAATACTCATTGCAAACATGAGGTTTCTCCGATGCCGCACGCAGACACCCCCGCCGCTCCCAGCCTGAACCAGCGCATCTCGGGCTACGGCAAGAAGCTCACGAAGAGCGAGCGACGCCTCATCGAGGAGTTGCAGGCGCACCACCCGCAGGGGCTGCTCGAATCTGCAACGAGCCTTGCAAGAAAAGTGGGCACCAGCGCCTCGACCGTGGTGCGGCTGCTCGCCAAGCTGGGCTACACGAGCTACGCGCAGGCGCAGATGGAAGCACGCGCCGAAGTCACCGCCCTGCTCGCTTCGCCCGCCACGCGCGCCGACGCGGTCATCGGCGACGACACCTCGGTGCGCAGCTGCCTCGACAACGCGCTGCTGCACGACCAGCACAACCTGGCCGCCACCTTCGCGGCGCTCGACGTGAGCGCCTTCGAGGCGGCGGTGAAGCTGCTCACGCAGCGCAAGGTGCGCGTGCATGTGCTCGGGCAGCGGCACGGCGTGCCGCTGGCCAGCCACCTGGCGCTGCACCTGAACCTGTGCCTGCCCGATGTGCGGCTGCTGAGCGGCGCGGGCCCGCTGCCGCTCGAAGACCAGCTGCTGCGCATCGACGAGCACGACCTGCTGCTCACGCCCACCTTTCGCCGCCATTCGCTCGCGATTGCGCGCACGGCCGCGTACTTTCGCGCGCGGGGCGCGAAGGTCGTCATGGTCACCGACAGCCCCACGGCGCCCGCCGCGGCCTCGGCCGATCATTTGCTGCTGGTGCGCACCTCCAGCGCGTCGCCGTTCGATTCGTACACGGCGGCGCTGTCGGTCTGCAATGCGTTGATCACCGCGGTGGCGCAACGCCGAAAGAAAGAACTGGCCGTCGCGTTCGAACGCGGCGCGCCGCTGTGGGAGCCGCAGTGGAACGACGCGGCGCCCCGCGCCTCCTCCTCCTGAACCTCAGGCCGCCGGGGTCTCGAGCTTCAGCAACCGCACCGCGTTGTCCTTGAGGATGCCGGGCATCACCTCGGGCTTGAAGCCGGCCGCCTCGAAGTCGCGCATCCAGCGGTCGGGCGTGATCAGCGGGTAGTCGCTGCCGAACAGGATGCGGTCTTTCAGCAGCGTGTTGGCGTACTGAACGAGCTGCTTCGGAAAGTACTTGGGGCTCCAGCCCGACAGGTCGATCCACACGTTGGGCTTGTGCGTGGCCACGCTCAGCGCCTCGTCTTGCCAGGGAAAGCTGGGGTGGGCCATGACGATCTGCATGTCGGGAAAGTCGATCGCCACGTCGTCCAGGTGCATCGGGTTGCTGTATTCGAGCCGCAGGCCGCCGCCGCAGCGCATGCCCGAGCCGATGCCGCTGTGGCCGGTGTGGAAGATGGCCGGCAGCTTGTATTCGGCAATCACCTCGTAGATCGGCCAGGCCATGCGGTCGTAGGGATGAAAGCCCTGCACCGTCGGGTGAAACTTGAAGCCCTTCACGCCGTGTTCCTCGATGAGCCGGCGCGCCTCGCGCGCGCCCATCTTTCCCTTGTGCGGATCGATGCTGCCGAAGGCAATCATGATGTCGCTGTTCTGTGCCGCGGCCTCGGCGATCTCTTCGTTCGGGATGCGCCGGCGGCCCATGTTCGACTCCGCGTCGACCATGAACATCACCAGCCCGATCTTTCTTTCACGGTAGTACGCCACGCTCTCGGCGATGGTGGGGCGCCCGCTCGAGCCGAAGTACTTGTCGGCGGCGCGGTCGTATTCCTCGCCGTAGTTGTCGAAAGGGTTCCAGCAACTCACTTCAGCGTGGGTGTGGATGTCGATCGCAATCAGGTTCCGTGGGTCCATGTCGTTGTCTCCGGTTCGGGTAAATCCCTAGGATTCGGGAGGCTCCAATGCCTTGAATTGATTATTTCTCATAACCATAATCCAACGCAACCCCGGACACCCTCATGACCCATCCAGACCTCCACCTCGACATCCGCGACGACGTCGCCATCGTTCGTCTCACGCGCGGCGCCAAACGCAACGCGCTGTCCGACGGCCTGATCCTCGCGCTGCGCAACACCTTCGAGACGCTGCCCGCCACCGTGCGCGCGGCCGTGCTCGACGGCGAGGGCCCGCATTTCTGCGCCGGCCTGGACCTGAGCGAGCTCAAGGAGCGCGACGCCGGCCAGGGCATGCAGCACTCGCGCCTGTGGCACAGCGCGCTCGACCTGATCCAGCACGGCCCGGTGCCGGTGGTGGCGGCGCTGCACGGCGCGGTGGTCGGCGGCGGGCTCGAGCTGGCCACGGCCTGCCACATCCGCGTGGCCGACCGCTCCACCTTCTACGCGCTGCCCGAAGGCTCGCGCGGCATCTTCGTGGGCGGCGGCGGCTCGGTGCGCATCCCCAAGCTGATCGGCGTGGCGCGCATGACCGACATGATGATGACCGGCCGCGTCTACAACGCCGAAGACGGCGAGCGCGCCAACTTCGCGCAGTACCTGGTCGACGAAGGCACCGCTTTCGACAAGGCCTTCGAGCTCGCCAAGCGCATCGCCACCAACGCACCGCTCACCAACTACGCGCTGATGCACGCGCTGCCGCGCATCGCCGAGCAGTCGGCCGACCACGGCTTCTTCACTGAGGCACTCATGTCCGGCATCGTCCAGGCCGCGCCCGAAGCCAAGGAACGCGTGCGCGACTTCCTCGAAGGCCGCGGCGCCAAGGTGAGCAAGGGATGACCGCCGTCCGATACCGCCCGCTGGCCTTCGGCGTGACGCGCGCGCTGCTGCGCGGCGGCGCGCCGGGCACGCGCTACCTCACGGCCGAGACGCCGCTGCAGGCCTACCGCGAACGCATGACCGACCGGCTCGCGCACTGGGCACAGGTCGCGCCCGAGCGCACCTTCATCGCGCGCCGCGAACGCCTGCCCGACGGCCGCACCGGCGACTGGCTGCGCGTGAGCTATGCGCAGGCGCTGGAAGAAGCGCGCGGTATCGGACAAGCCCTGCTCGATCGCGGCCTGAACGCCGAGCGCCCGGTCGCGATCCTCAGCGAGAACGGCATCGAGCACGCGCTGCTCGCGCTGGGCTGCCTCTACGCCGGCGTGCCCTACTGCCCGGTGTCGCCGCCCTACTCGATCGTGAGCCAGGACTTCGACAAGCTGCGCCACGTGTTCGACACGCTCACGCCCGGCCTGGTGTTCGCGTCTGACGCCGCGCGCTTCGCCCGTGCCATCGAAGCCACCGTGCCCGCCGACACCGAGGTCGTGCTCGCCGAAGGCACGCTCGCGGGCCGCGCCACCACGCGTTTCGACGTGCTCGCCGCCACGCCGGCCACGCCCGCCATCGACGCGGCAATGCAGGCCACCGGCCCCGACACCATCACCAAGTTCCTCTTCACCTCGGGCTCGACCAAGATGCCCAAGGCGGTGATCAACACGCACCGCATGTGGTGCGCCAACCAGCAGCAGCTGCGCCAGTCGATTCCCGCTTTGGGCGACGAGCCGCCAGTGCTGGTCGACTGGCTGCCCTGGAACCACACCTTCGGCGGCAACCACAACGTGGGCATCGTGCTGGACAACGGCGGCACGCTGTACATCGACGACGGCAAGCCCACGCCCGCCGGCATGGCCGAGACGCTGCGCAACCTGCGCGAGATCGCGCCCACCATCTACTTCAACGTGCCCACCGGCTTCGAGGCGATCGCGAACGCGATGGAAAGCGACGCCGTGCTGCGCCGCAACCTGCTGTCGCGCGTGAAGATGTTCTTCTACTCGGGCGCCGCGCTCGCGCAGCCCGTGTGGGACAGCCTGCACCGCACGCAGGAAGCGGAAGTCGGCGAGCGCATCGTCATGGGCACCGGCCTGGGCATGACCGAGTCGGGCCCCTTCGCGCTGTACGTGACCGGCCCCGACGTGAAGTCGGGCGACGTGGGCCTGCCCGCGGCCGGCATCGAGCTCAAGCTGATCGAGGTCGACGGCAAGACCGAGGTGCGCTACCGCGGCCCCAACATCACGCCCGGCTACTGGCGCGCGCCCGAAGCCACCGCCGAGGCCTTCGACGACGAGGGCTTCTTCTCCACCGGCGATGCGGTGAAGTGGATCGCCGACGACGACATCCACCGCGGCCTGCGCTTCGACGGCCGCATCGCCGAAGACTTCAAACTCGCCACCGGCACCTTCGTGAGCGTGGGCCCGCTGCGCGCGAAGATCATCGCGGCCGGCTCGCCTTATGTGCAGGACGCGGTGCTGACTGGCATCAACCTGAAGGAAGTCGGCGCGCTGATCTTCCCGACGCAGAAGGTGCGGCAACTCGCCGGTCTGAGCGCCGACGCGACGATGCAGCAGGTGCTCGAAAGCGCGCCCGTGCAGGCGCACTTCCAGCAGGTGGCCAACGACCTGGCCGCCATGGGCACCGGCAGCGCCAACCGCATCGCGCGGCTGCACCTGATGGCCGAGCCGCCGTCGATCGACAAGGGCGAAGTGACCGACAAGGGCTCGATCAACCAGCGCGCCGTGCTCAAGCACCGCGCCGCGCTGGCCGACGCGCTGCACGCCGACACGCTGCCTTTCACGCTCAAGCCCCGCTAACCCCATTCAGGAGACACACCCATGAAGATCGAAGGACAAGCCGCACTCGTCACCGGCGGCGCCTCGGGCCTCGGCGAGGCCACCGCGCGCGAACTCGCGCGCCTGGGCGCCAAGGTCGCCGTGCTCGACCGCAACGCCGCGCTCGCCGAAAAGGTGGCTGCCGACATCGGCGGCGTCGCCTGCGTCTGCGACATCACCGACACCGACAGCGTGAACGCCGCGCTCGACAAGGCAGCCGCCGCACACGGTCCCGCGCGCATCCTGATGAACGTCGCCGGCATCGGCAGCGCCAAGCGCATCGTCGGCAAGGACGGCAACCCGGCGCCGCTCGAAGACTTCGTGCGCGTCGTCAACATCAACCTGATCGGCGGCTACAACATGGCACGCCTGTTCGCCGCGCGCTGCGCGAAGCTCGATGCACTCGACAACGGCGAAAAGGGCGTGATGCTCTTCACCGCCTCCGTCGCGGCCTTCGACGGCCAGGTGGGCCAGCAGGCCTACAGCGCGTCGAAGGGCGGCCTCGTCGGCATGACGCTGCCGATGGCGCGCGACCTCGCGCAGCACGCCATCCGCGTGTGCACCGTGGCGCCCGGCCTCTTTGCCACGCCGCTGCTGCTGGAGCTGCCCGAGGCCGTGCAGCACTCGCTGGCCGCGTCGATCCCGTTCCCGCCGCGCCTGGGCAAGCCTTCGGAATTTGCCGAGCTGGCCTGCCACATCGTGACGAACGGCCATCTCAACGGCGAAGTGATTCGCCTCGACGGCGCCCTCCGAATGGCGCCGCGCTGATCCCAGCCCCCCGCAGACAACCAGGAGACAAGACCATGACCACTCGACGCCAACTCATGACGGCGCTCGGCGGCACCGCCGCGCTCGCCGCATTGCATCCCCTTGCCGCACTCGCCCAGGCGGTGCAGCAGCAGGTGAAGATCTACTACGGCTTCCCGGCCGGCAGCGCGGGCGACAGCGTGGCCCGCCGCGTGGCCGACAAGCTGGGCAACACGCCCTTCACTGCCACCAACCCGGTGGTCGAGAACAAGCCCGGCGCGGGCGGGCGCATCGCACTCGACACGCTGAAGACCTCGCCGGCCGACGGCTCGGTGCTGTGTCTCGCGCAGGCCTCGGCGCTGTCGACCTACCCGCACATCTACACCAAGCTCAGCTACGGCATCTCCGACTTCGCGCCCATCTCCATCGGCGCCGTCATGACGCACGGCCTGGCCGTCGGCCCGATGGTGCCGGCCAGCGTGAAGACGCTGAAGGACTACATCGCCTGGGCCAAGGCCAACCCCGGCCAGGCCAGCTACGGCTCGCCGGGCGCGGGCTCCACGCCGCACTTCCTGGGCGCGCTGCTGGGCCTGAGCACCGGCGCCGACCTGCGCCACGTGCCGTACCGCGGCTCGCTGCCCGGCATCAACGACGTGGTGGGCGGCCAGATCGCCTCGTGCCTGACGCCCGCCGGCGACTGCCTGCCATTTGCCAAGGCCGGCAAGCTGCGCGTGCTCGCCACCTCGGGTGCGCAACGCCCGGCCTACCTGCCCGATGTGCCGACCTTCACCGAGCAGGGCTTCCCGGAAATCGTGGCCGACGAGTGGTTCGGTTTCTTCGCACCGGCCAAGACGCCGGCCGCGACCATCGCCGTCGCGAGCACCGCGATCCAGGCCGCGCTGAAGGACAAGGCCGTGGCCGACGGCCTGCTGTCGGTCGGCCTGATCGCGCACGGCTCCTCGCCCGAAGAGATGAAGAAGTCGCTGCAGTCCGAGTACGAGCGCTGGGGTCCGCTGGTCAAGAAGATCGGCTTCACCGCCGAGTCCTGAGTCCGATGCACTACCAGCCCCGCCCCGAAGACGTCCGCTTTCTTTTGAACGCGGTGCTCGATGCGCCCACGCGCCTGCGCGCACTCGCGCCCTTCCCGGAGGTCGACGAGGCGCTGCAGTCGCAGGTGCTCGAGGAAGCCGGCCGCTTCGTCGGCGAGGTGATCGCGCCGCTGAACCGCGAGGGCGACGAGGTGGGTTGCCGCTTCGATAGCGGCGAAGTGGTCACGCCACCGGGCTTTCGCGCGGCCTACCAGGCCTTCGTGGACGGTGGCTGGCCCGCGCTTTCGGCCGCGACCGAAGACGGCGGCCAGGGCCTGCCCGCGGTGCTCGAAGCCATCCTCTACGAATGGCTCAGCGCCGCGAACCACGGCTTCACCATGGCGCCGGGGCTGCTGCACGGCGCGTACGCCTGCCTCAAGCACCACGGCAGCGACGAATTGAAAGGTCGCTATCTGCAGAAGATCGCGACCGGCGAATGGCTCGCGACCATGTGCCTCACCGAAGCGCATGCCGGCAGCGACCTCGGCCAGGTGCGCACGCGCGCCACGGCGCAGGCCGACGGCAGCGTGCGCGTGAACGGCAGCAAGATTTTCATTTCAGGCGGCGAGCACGACCTCACGCCGAACATCGTGCACCTCGTGCTGTGCCGACTGCCCGATGCGCCGGCCGGCCCCAAGGGCCTGTCGCTGGCGCTCGTGCCCAAGCTGCTGCCCGACGGTGCGCGCAACGCGGTGCACTGCGAGCGCATCGAGGAAAAGATGGGCCTGCACGGCAGCCCGACCTGCACGATGCGTTTCGACGACGCCACGGGCTGGCTGGTGGGCGAACCTGGGCGCGGGCTGGCCGCGATGTTCGTGATGATGAATGCGGCGCGCCTGCATGTCGCGCTGCAAGGCATCGGCCTGCTCGACGCCGCGTGGCAGAAGGCCGACGCCTATGCGGCCGAGCGCCGCCAGATGCGCGCACCCGGCGCCGTGCCCGCGAGCCGCGGGAGCGAGGCGGCCGACCTGATCGCCGAGCACCCGGCCGTGCGCCGCATCCTCGACACCCAGCGCGCCTGGATCGACGGTGCGCGCACCCTCGCCTACCGCAGCGCGCTGATGCTCGACATCGCCACGCACGACGCCGACCCCAAGGCGCGCGAGCGCGCGCAGCGCTGGTGCTCGCTCGTCACGCCGGTGCTCAAGGCCGCCTGCACGCACCAGGCCTTCCACGGCGCGAGCGAATGCCTGCAGGTGTTCGGCGGCCACGGCTACGTGCGCGAATGGGGCGTCGAGCAGGTGGTGCGCGACGCGCGCGTGACCATGATCTACGAGGGCACCAACGAGATCCAGGCCATCGACCTGCTGGTGCGCAAGGTGCTGCCCGACGGCGGCGCAGCGCTGTCGGCCGTGCTGCTTGAGCTGCGCGACACGCTCGACGCCTCGCGCGAGGCCGATGCCGACGTGCAGCGTCGGCTGGCGCAGCTGCGCTACCTGGGCACCACGGTGGCGATGGCGGCGCACGCCAACCCCGTGCTGCCCTACGAGGTGGCCGACGACTTCCTGCGCGTGGTGATGCTCACGCTGATGGCGTGGGCCTGGGCCCGCATCGAAGTCGCTGCACCTGCTGATGCGGATCGCGTTCGCGCCGCGGCGGCCTTCCGGCGCTGGGTGCTGCCCGAATTCGAGATGCGGCTGGGCATCGTCAAGCGGGCTTGTGAGGGTGTCGCACTCGCGCATTCCGCACAAGAGGCTTCGCGCTAGTTGTTCGAGAAAGCAACGCGCGGTTACGCTCGCCGCATGCCTCCTTCCCCCGCGAAAAAAACGTCCGCCAGGACCGACACCGCCGCCGCGCCGTCTCCCCGGTCGGACCGGCTCGACGCCCGCGTGCTCGAAGGGCTGGTCGGCTACAACGCCCGCCGCGCCTGGCTGATCGTGAGCACCGTGTTTGCCGACCGCATGGCGCCCTACGGCCTCAAGCAGATCGACTTCTCGGTGCTCTCGCTGCTGGCACACAACCCGGGCGCCACCTCGCGGCAGCTGTGCAACACGCTGGACATCCTGCCGCCCAACCTCGTGAGTCTGGTGGCCGCGCTGGACAGCCGCGGCCTCATCGAACGCCGGCCGCATCCGCACGACGGCCGCGCCGTCGGCCTGCACCTCACGCCGACCGGCGAGACGCTCATTCGCGAGGCCGAGCAGGCCGTGGTGCAGCTCGAGACCGAAGCCAGCAGTCGCCTCAGCGCGCGCGAGCGCGAGACGCTGATCAAGCTGCTGCAAAAGATCTATCTCTGAGAACTGAGCGCAGCCATCACAGGCCGCGTTCCACCATGTCGATCAGGCGCTGCCCGAGCGCATGCGTGGCCGTGGCGTCGGCCCCGCGCAGCGGGCCGTCGATGATGAGCAGTGCCAGCCCGTGCACCGCCGACCACGCGAGGTACTCGGCGCCCGGGCGCCGTTCCGGGTCGAGCAGGCCCGCGTCCACCAGCCGGTCAACGGCCGCACCCAGCAATTCGAATGGGTTCATGCCGCTGGCGCCCGCGCCGTCGGGACCGACGTCGCCCTGCGCATCTTCCGACACCACGAAGGCCGTGCGAAACAGCCCCGGCTGCGCCTGCGCAAAGCGCAGATAAGCGGTGCCGATGGCGCGCACCTGGGCGCGCGCGAAGTCGGCGGGCGGCTGGTCGCAGGGCAGCACGGCGAGTTCGCCTTCCATCGCCTTGGCCGCCTCCGACAGCGCCGCGGCGCGCACCGCCAGCAGCAGGTCGTGCCGGCTCGCGAAGTGGCGGTAGGCCGCATTCGGCACCACACCCACGCGGCGCGTGGCCTCGCGCAGCACCACGG
The DNA here is from genome assembly GCF_943372545.1 of Variovorax sp. YR752. Taxonomy (NCBI): domain Bacteria; kingdom Pseudomonadati; phylum Pseudomonadota; class Betaproteobacteria; order Burkholderiales; family Comamonadaceae; genus Variovorax; species Variovorax sp. YR752. The sequence continues at coordinate 65,850 of NZ_CALRZC010000017.1, forward strand.
CACTGGGGCCCCCGTCCCGCGCCAGTTCGATGCCGGCATCCAGCAGCGCGCGGCGCAAGTCGCCGTGGCGGTAGGTGCTGCGCGCGGGCGGCAGGCTTTCGGGAACGTTGTTGAGCTTCATCGCGACTCCATGTGGACAGTGTCCATTATCTCTGCTATTCTTTGTGGACGGTGTACACAAAGTAATTCCATTGTTTTCGCGCAGACCCGTTGTGCCCGTAACCCAACCCAAAGGAAACACCATGAAAGTCCAGTCTTACCTGTCCTTCGAAGGTCGTTGCGACGAAGCGATTGCCTTCTACAAGAAGGCGCTCGGCGCCGAAGTGGTCCAGCTCATGCGCTACAGCGAGGCGCCGGCCGGCGCCCCCGAGGGCGATGCGGAAGCCGGGTGCGCCGGCGGCATGCCCAGCCCTGACAAAGTGATGCATTCGGTCTTGCGCGTCGGCCAAACCGAACTCATGCTGTCCGATGGCAGCTGCTCGGGCCACGCGGAGTTCAAGGGAATCATGTTGTCGCTGTCGGCCGGCAACGACGCCGATGCCCGCAAGTGGTTCGACGCGCTGGCCGATGGCGGTCAGGTGATCCAGCCGCTGACGCCGACCTTCTTCACGACCAGCTTCGGCATGCTCAGCGACCGCTTCGGCGTGGGCTGGCTGCTGGTGGCAGACCCGGCCGTCGCGTGATGCGCGAGCCTGCTTTTTGTTGACTCACCCTCTCACATCCAAGGAACTCTCATGTCCCCCATCAACGCTTACCTCACGTTCGACGGCAACGCTGCCGAGGCCATGCGCTTCTACGAGAAGACGCTGCGCGGCACGATGCAGATGATGATGACTGTCGGCGAAGCGCCCGGCACCGAGCAGATGCCGGCCGACGCCAAGAAGCGGATCATGCATGCGTCGCTGGCCTACGGCGACGGCCTGCTCATGGCCTCCGACAGCATGCAGGGCCAGCCCTTCGACGGCATGAAGGGCTTCGGCGTGGCGCTCACGCTCGACACCGTGGCCGAGGCGCGGCGCATCTTCGACGCCTTCGCCGAGGGTGGCTCGGTCGGCATGCCCTTCGAGAAGACCTTCTGGGTCGAAGGCTTCGGCATGGTGACCGACCGCTTCGGCACGCCGTGGCTCATCAACGGCGGCAAGGCGCTGGTCTGAGCGGAGTCGCCCCCTCTCCTACTTTCATTTCTTCGCAGGAAGCACCTTCCATGACCGAACCCCTCGACAACCGAAAGCGCTGGCTCGCCCTGATGGTGCTGTGCCTGGGCGTGCTGATGATCGTGCTCGACACCACGATCGTGAACGTGGCGCTGCCTTCGATCCGCACCGACCTCGGTTTTTCCGAGACGTCATTGGTCTGGGTGGTGAACGCCTACATGCTGACCTTCGGCGGCTTCCTGCTGCTAGGCGGTCGGCTGGGCGACCTGTACGGCCACCGCCGCGTGTTCCTCGCGGGCCTGGTGCTGTTCACGCTGGCCTCGCTGGCCTGCGGGGTCTCGACCTCGCAGGGCCTGCTGGTGGCGGCGCGCGCGGTGCAGGGCCTGGGCGGCGCGGTGGTGTCGGCCGTGGCGCTCTCGCTCATCATGAATCTGTTCACCGAGCCGGCCGACCGCGCCAAGGCAATGGGCGTGTACGGCTTCGTGTGCGCGGGCGGCGGCAGCATCGGCGTGCTGCTGGGCGGCCTGCTCACGAGCACGCTGAGCTGGCACTGGATCTTTCTGGTCAACCTGCCGATCGGCGTGGCCGTGTATGCGCTGTGCGTGGCGCTGCTGCCGAACGCACGCGGCCATGCGCACGGCGAGAAGCTCGACGTGGCCGGCGCCATCACCGTCACCGCGTC
>NZ_CALRZC010000018.1:0-67149 GCF_943372545.1 Variovorax sp. YR752
CCACCCCACAACCCACCCCGAGAACGCCCCCCATGACGATCAAGGACGTCGCCGACGACCACCCCGACCGCGACGGTGCCGCCGTCAAGCGCGCAGTGGCCAACAAGCTGCTCTCCGCCGTCGGCAAGGACCCCGTGGCCGCCAGCCCCGACGACTGGCTGCACGCCACCGCACTGGCCGTGCGCGACCAGCTCGTCGAGCGCTGGATGACGACCACGCGCGCCAACTACGCGCAGGACCTCAAGCGCGTGTACTACCTGTCGATGGAGTTCCTCATCGGCCGCACCTTCACCAACGCGCTGCTCGCTGTCGACCTCTACGGCATCGTGCGCGAGGCGCTGGCCGACTTCGGCGTCGACATGGCGGCGCTGGCCGAGCGCGAGCCCGATGCGGCGCTCGGCAACGGCGGCCTGGGGCGGCTCGCCGCCTGCTTTCTCGATTCGATGGCCACGCTCGGCGTGCCCGGCATGGGCTACGGCATCCGCTACGAATACGGCATGTTCCGCCAGCAGATCGTCGACGGCCAGCAGGTCGAGACACCCGACTACTGGCTCACGCGCGGCAACCCGTGGGAGTTCCAGCGGCCCGAGGTGAACTACCGCGTGCGCTTCGGCGGCCGCGTGCAAAAGCGCGAAGGCACCAATGCGCCCTACGGCGCGGCCGACTGGGTCGACACGCACGACGTGCGCGCCGTCGCCTACGACACGATCATTCCCGGCTACGGCACGCAGGCCACCAACACCTTGCGGCTGTGGTCGGCGCGCGCGACCGAAGAGATCGACCTGTCGGCCTTCAACCGCGGCAACTACATGCAGGCGGTGGAGAGCAAGAACCACTCCGAGAACGTGTCGCGCGTGCTCTACCCCGACGACTCCACGCCCTCGGGTCGCGAACTGCGGCTGCACCAGGAATACTTTTTCTGCAGCGCCAGCGTGCAAGATTTGTTGCGGCGCTACCTGCGCAACCACACGAGCTTCGACCAGCTGTCGGACAAGGTGAGCATCCACCTGAACGACACGCACCCGGTGCTCGCCGTGCCCGAGCTCATGCGCCTGCTGCTCGACGAGCACGGCCTCGCGTGGGATGTGGCCTGGGGCCACACGCAGAAGGTGTTCAGCTACACCAACCACACGCTGATGCACGAGGCACTGGAGACCTGGCCGGTCGAGATGCTCGGGCGCATCCTGCCACGTCACCTGCAGATCATTTACGACATCAACGCGAAGTTCCTGGCCACGGTGACGCAGAAGGTGGGCAACGACGTCGAGCTGATGCGTCGGCTGTCGCTGGTCGACGAAGCGGGCGAGCGGCGCGTGCGCATGGCGTATGTGGCGGTGCTTGCGAGCCACTCGATCAACGGCGTGTCGGGGCTGCACTCGGAGCTGATGAAGCAGTCGATCTTTTCCGACTTTGCCAAGATCTTTCCCGAGCGCTTCAACAACAAGACCAACGGCGTCACGCCGCGCCGCTGGCTCGCACAGGCCAATCCGCCGCTGGCCGGCCTGCTCGACCAGCGCATCGGCAAGGGCTGGCGGCGCGACCTGTCGCAGCTCGAAGCGTTGCGGCCGATGGTCGCGCAGCCTGCCTTCGTGCGCGCCTTTCGCCACGCCAAGCGCGAGAACAAGCTGCGGCTGGCCAACTGGGTCGGCGAGCACCTGAAGCTCGACCTGGACACCGACGCGATGTTCGACGTGCAGGTCAAGCGCATCCACGAGTACAAGCGGCAGCTGCTCAACGTGCTGCACGTGATTGCGCGGTACCACCGCATCCTCGATGCGCAGGCCAGCGGTGCGCCGGTCGACATCGTGCCGCGCGTGGTCGTGTTCGCGGGCAAGGCAGCCTCGGCCTACGCGATGGCCAAGCAGGTGATCCGTCTGATCAACGACGTGGCGGCCACCGTGAACGCCGACGCGCGCGTGGGCAAGCTGCTGAAGGTGGTGTTCCTGCCGAACTACAGCGTGAGCCTGGCCGAGATCATCATGCCGGCGGCCGACCTGTCGGAGCAGATTTCCACCGCGGGCACCGAGGCCTCGGGCACCGGCAACATGAAATTCGCGCTCAACGGCGCGCTCACCATCGGCACGCTCGACGGCGCCAATGTCGAGATGCGCGAGAACGTCGGCCCCGAGAACATCTTCATCTTCGGCCACACCACGCCCGAGGTGGCCGACATCCGCGCCCGCGGCTACCAGCCGCGCGAGATCTACGAAGAAAACGCCGAACTCAAACGCGTGCTCGACGCCATCCGCGACGGCGCGTTCTCACCGGGCGAGCCGGCGCGCTACCAGGGCATCTACGACGCGCTCGTGAACTGGGGCGACCACTACCTGCTGCTGGCCGACTACGCGAGCTACGTGGCCAAGCAGGCCGAGGTCGATGCGCTGTACCGCGACGCGGACGCGTGGACGCACATGGCGATCCTCAATGTGGCGGGGATGGGCGCGTTCTCGTCGGACCGGACGATCGCGGAGTACGCGCATGAGATCTGGCATACGAAGCCGGTCGTGCTGAGCTGAGTCTTCGGTATTTCTCCCTCCCCTTCCGGGGAAGGGGAAGGGGAAGGAGCAAAGCCAGGCTCAGCGCGGTTTTGCCGGCGCCGCTTCCGCCTCGGTCACGAACCCGATCCGGCTCAACCCCGCCTTGTTCGCGATCCCCATCAGCGCCACCACCTTGCCATACGGCACGGTCTGGTCGGCGCGCAACTGCACCTCGGTGTCCTTGCTGTCGGCGGCGGCCTTCTCGAGCTGCGCCGTCAGCTCTTCATCGGTCACGGGCTTGTCGTTGAAGAAAGTCTTGCCCGACGCATCGACCGACAGGCTCACGAACTTGGGCGTGTCGTTGGGCTGGCCCGCGTCGGTCTGCGGCAGGTCGAGCTTGATCGAGCTGGCCATCAGCGGCGCGGTGATGATGAAGATCACCAGCAGCACCAGCATCACGTCGACCAGCGGTGTGACGTTGATGTCGGACAGCGGGCGCTGCCCGCCCGCGCCCACGGCACGCCCGCCGCCTGCGGCGCTGCTGCCTAGCGATGTGCGTCCGAAGGCCATGGTGTGTGTGCTGCTCTCTAGACGGGCATCGGCCGCGCAGGCGGCGGTGCGGCGGGCTTCGGCGCTTCGCCGAAGCTGCCGAGCAGGTCGTGCGCGAAGCCTTCGAGCTCGGCCTCGACGCGGCCCACCACACGACCGAACACGTTGTAGGCCAGCACGGCCGGAATGGCGACGGCAAGGCCGAAGGCCGTCATGACGAGCGCCTCGCCGACGGGCCCGGCCACCTTGTCGATGGTGAAGCCGCCGGTCTGGCCTGCGATGCCCGCCAGTGCGCCGTAGATTCCCCAGACGGTGCCAAGCAGGCCGACGAAAGGCGCGGTGGCGCCCACGGTGGCCAACAGGATCTGCCCGGCCTGCAGGCGCCGCAGCGCGCCGTGCAGCGCGCCGCGCAGCACGCGCGTGAGGCGCTGGTTGCGATCGACCGTGGCGCCCAGCGTGCCGCCGGGGGCTTCGGTGGCGGCCTGGCGCAGCGCGGCCACGGCGGGGCGCACGAGTTCGGCGCGGTCGAAGGCCTGGAGCTTCTGCTCGGCCTCGACCAGGGTGGCCGATTGCCAGAACGCCGCGATGCTGCGCAGCACGTCGCGCGTGCCGCCGCGCAGCAGCCAGGCTTTCCAGAGAATCACGACCCAGCTGGCGATCGACATCGCGAGCAGCAGCGCGGCCACCGAACGGCTGACGCCGTCACCGTGGGTCAGCAGTTCGAGCACGCTCATTCGCGTCCTTGGTTGTGGTCGCCTGGCTTAGCGCAGGCCGAGTACGTCGAACATGTCGAACAGGCCGTTGCGCTGGCCGCCCAGGAAGCGCACCGCACGCAGCGCGCCCTGCGCGTAGGTCACGCGGCTGGACGACTTGTGGGAGATTTCGATGCGCTCGCCGATGCCCGCGAACAGCACGGTGTGGTCGCCCACGATGTCGCCGCCGCGGATGGTGGCGAAGCCGATGGTCGACGGGTCGCGCTCGCCCGTGATGCCTTCGCGGCCGTACACGGCGCAGTCCTTGAGGTCTCGGCCCAGCGCGTCGGCGATCACTTCGCCCATCTTGAGCGCGGTGCCCGAGGGGGCGTCGACCTTGAAGCGGTGGTGGGCCTCGACGATCTCGATGTCGTAGCCGGTGGCCATGGCGCGGGCGGCCATGTCGAGCAGCTTGAGCGTGACGTTGACGCCCACGCTCATGTTGGGCGCCATCATGATGGCGATGTCCTTGGCGATCTCGGCAATCTCGGTCTTCTGCGCATCGCTGAAGCCGGTGGTGCCGATCACGGCCTGCACGCCCAGCTCACGGCACACGGCGAGGTGCGCCATCGTGCCTTCGGGGCGGGTGAAGTCGATGAGCACCTGCGCGTCTTGCAGGCCGGTGCGCAGGTCGGCCACGATGGGCACGCCGCTGGTGAAGCCCAGGAAGGCCGCGGCATCGGCGCCGAGGGCGGCGCTGCCCGTGATGTCGAGCGCGCCGGCCAGGCGGCAGTCGGGGGCATTGCGCACGGCCTCGATCAGCATGTGGCCCATGCGGCCCGAGGCGCCGGCAATCGCGACCCGGCGCAGCGCGGGAGCGGAGGAAGAAGAAACGGAAGTGGGGGTGGTGGTCGGTTCAGTCACGGCGATTCAGTCTTTGAAAAGTCCCTACGGGAGCCATGGACACCGACGCAAGCCAACCACCGGTCCGGCGGGCACCGCCCGCAGGTGGGGTGGCCGCCGCCGGAGCCCTGCCGCGCACGCTCAGCGCGCAGCTTCGAGCGGGGGGTAGGCGGCCGGCAGCGCGGGCACGGGGGCTGCCGGGGTGCCGGTGGTGTCGGCTTTCTTGTCGTCCTTGGCGGGCGCAAATTTCTTGAGCTCGTCTTCGGTGGCCTCGAGCTGCGGCACCTTGCCGGTCTTGCGGCGGGTGTCGAGCGTGGCGACGAACTCTTCTTCGCTGGGCATCTCGTCGCCCTGGAAGCGGTCCATGAGTTCACCGTTGAAGAACACGGTCAGGCGGCGCTCCTGCGGATCGACGCCCTGGCGGCGGATCGTGAAGACGTAGTCCCAGCGGTTGGCGTGGAAGACGTCGTTCAGCAGCGAGGTGCCGAGGATCTCGCGCACCTGTTGGCGCGACATGCCGGGCTTGAGTGCCGCGACCTGTTCCTTCGACACGAAATTGCCCTGCACCACTTCGACTTTGTAGGGGGTGACGGCAGACAGCGCGCCACGCGTGCGTTCGCTGAAACCGCTGCAGGCACCGAGGGCGAGCGTCGCCGCAATGGCAGCAACCAGCAACCAGGGCCGGCGTTGGAGGATGGCAGGCATGGGAGAAGAGGGGGTAGCGATATGATCGAACATTGTAGCGGCCGAGCCTGAAGGCCCGGCCTCAGCCCAGGGCGCAGGAACCATCATGGCCAACATCGACGAACTCAAGAACACCGGCCTCAAGGCCACCTTGCCGCGACTGAAGATCCTCGAGATCTTCCAGACCGGCAGCCAGCGGCACATGACAGCGGAAGATGTCTTTCGCGTGCTGCTCAACGAACACTCCGACATCGGACTGGCCACCGTGTACCGCGTGCTGACGCAGTTCGAGCAGGCCGGCATCCTGGAGCGCAGCCACTTCGAAAGCGGCAAGGCGGTCTACGAGCTGAACGAAGGCACGCACCACGACCACCTGATCTGCACCTCGTGCGGCAAGGTCGAGGAGTTCTACGACGCCGAGATCGAGCGCCGCCAGCAGATGATCGCCAAGGACAAGGGCTGGATCCTGCAGGATCACGCGATGTCGCTGTACGGCCTGTGCGGCGACTGCGTCAAGAAGCGCTGACGCTGAAGACCTGTTGAAGCAGACAGCGGCCCTTCCAGCCCTTCAGCTGGAAGGGCTTTTTTCTTTGCTCAGTCCGGATCGCGCCCGCTCTCCATCGCCTTGTGGTGGCGCGCCACGAAATCGGCGTAGGTGTCGATGCCGCGCAGCTGCAGGATCGAATTGCGCACCGCGGCTTCCACCAGCACGGCGATGTTGCGCCCCGCCACCACCTGGATGATGACCTTGCGCACCGGGATGCCCAGCACGTCCTGCGTGAGCGGCGCCGAGGGCATGCGCTCGTAGTCGCGCTCGAAGCTGTCGCGCCGCACGAGGTGCACGATGAGCTTCAGCCGCATCTTCCGGCGCACGGCCGTCTCGCCGAAGATCGCGCGGATGTCCAGCAGGCCGATGCCGCGCACCTCCAGCAGGTTCAGCAGCAGGTCGGGGCAGCGCCCCTCGATGGTGTTCTGGTTGATGCGGTACAGGTCGACCGCGTCGTCGGCCACGAGGCCGTTGCCGCGCGAGATCAACTCCAGGCCGAGCTCGCTCTTACCGAGGCCCGACTCGCCCGTGATCATCACGCCCATGCCCAGGATGTCCATGAACACGCCGTGCATCGAGGTGCGCTCGGCGAAGTGCTTGGACAGGTAGGCGCGCAGCAGGTCGATCACGAAGGCCGATGATTCGCGCGTGGCAAAGAGCGGCAGCTGGGCCCGCTCGCAGATCGACAGCAGCTCGTCGGGCGCGGCCTGGCCGTCAGCCAGCACCAGCATCGGCGGCTCCAGCGTGACGATGCGCCCGATGCGGCGCACGCAGTCTTCCTTGCTGCCGCGCGTGAGGTAGGCCACCTCGCGCGCGCCCAGAATCTGCACGCGGTACGGGTGGATGTAGTTCAGGTAGCCGACCAGGTCGGCGGCCGACTGCGCGCGGCTGATGACATCGGGGTCGAACTGGCGCTCCGAGGCGCCGAGCCCCGCGAGCCATTCCCAGCGGAGCGATCCGCGGAACTCCTCGAACATGGCATCGGCGCTGATGACGGTCGGCTTCATGCGTGCGGCGGCCGGCGCGGGACGCCGGCATTCTGGTCAGGATGGAGGGAGAGAAAAGCGTCGCCGCAGCTTATCAGCAGCGGCCCGCCCGGCGCGTGCGCTCAGGCGACCTGGGTCGATTGCCAGCCGGCAATGAGGCCGTGCAGTGCGGCGGCGTCGGTACTGGACTTGATCTGCTCGCGCAGGCCGGCGTCGCTCAGCAGCTCGGCAATTTCAGACAGGATTTCGAGGTGCTTCTGCGTGGCCGCTTCGGGCACCAGCAGGAAGATCAGCAGCGCCACGGGCTGCTCGTCGGGAGCGTCGAAGCCGATGGGGTTCGCCAGCTGGAACACCGCGGCCATCGGCGCCTTGAGGCCCTTGATGCGGCCATGCGGAATGGCAACGCCATGGCCCAGACCGGTGGAGCCGAGGCGCTCGCGCGCAAACAGGCTGTCGGTGATAAGGGCACGTCCCAGGCCGTGAAGGCTTTCGAACAGAAGACCAGCTTCTTCGAAAGCACGTTTCTTGCTGGTGGCGTCAACGCTCACGAGCACTTGAGCGGGCGGCAGGATGGACGCGAGGCGATTCATGGTGGGGTCAGGGCGGGGGCGATTATGCACCTCCTCGGTAAAAACCCCCAGTCCCCCTAATTACTTTCGTCTACATGTGTTGCCAAGAGGCGTCGCCTCCTCTGGAGGCCTTTGCAAAGCCCCACCAATGTGGTCGGACAAACAAAAGGCCGCCCGAAGGCGGCCTGAGATGCGGGGCGCGGGGCCCGGCGTTTACATCACGCGCTTGGGTGCCACGTGATGGTGGTCTTGCAGGCGATCCTTGTGGCGGACCACCTGGCGGTCGAGCTTGTCGACCAGCTCATCGACCGCGGCGTAGAGATCAGCGTGGCTCGATTCCGCGAACATGTCACTGCCCTTGACGTGGATGTTGCATTCCGCCTTTTGGCGGCGTTCCTTTTCCTTCTGCTTTTCCACCGTGAGGATCACCTTGACATCGACCACCTGGTCGAAATGTCGCGTGATCCGGTCCAGCTTGCTCGTGACGTAGGTGCGCAAGGCAGGTGTGACGTCGAGGTGATGACCGCTGATCGTCAAATTCATGAATGACCTCCTGAGAATTGACGGTTGGGGAAATGACCGCACTCCGGGATGAAGCGTGGCCGGCGAAACAGGTGTGGGGGAGAACGGGAGAAGAGGAAGAGAGAGGTGAGAAAGGGGGCGGTCGGATTCACTATGCCCAAGCTGTCACGGTATTGCAATACCGGGGCTTGCCCGAGTGACGGGCCGGTGTATTGCATGCCCTAATCCGCTATTGTTTCCATAGCTGTCCCCGTGCAGGGGTATGCGGTTGCGGCACATTGGAAGCAAGTGTTTCCACACATCGCACGCAGTGACCCTCCCGACCGAAGGGCTGGCCCGCTCAGCGCCAGGCGGCGCGCATGCGGTTGCGCAGGTCGATCACCGCGGCCGGTGGCGGCACGGCGGGCGGCAGCACCGGAGGCGGCGGCCAGGTCTGCAGCTCGAAGCCTGCGAGGTCGGACTCGGTGATGAAGCGGGTGCGGTTGGCGTACAGGTGCCGGTCGCCGCGCGCCGCCTGCTGCGTGATGTGAAAGCGCTGCGGCATCACCAGGTGCAGGTGGTCGCGGGCCCGCGTCATTGCCACGTAGAGCAGGCGCCGCTCTTCTTCCAGCTCGTGCGCGCCCTGCGCCACGTCGGCCGGCATGCAGCCGTCGACCACGTTGATCACATGCACCGAATTCCACTCCTGGCCCTTGGCCGAATGGATGGTCGACAGGATCAGGTAGTCCTCGTCGAGCAGCGGCGGGCCGGGCCGGTCGCTGGTGGCTTCGGGCGGATCGAGCGTGAGCTCGGTGAGAAAGCGTTCGCGCGAGCCGTAGCCGCCCGCGAGCCGCGCCAGTTGCTCGACATCGGCACGCCGCACGCCCGAGGTGTCTTCGTACAGCCGCTCCAGGTGCGGCTGGTACCACTGCATCGCGACCTCCACATCGGCCGGCCACTTCAGCGACGGTTCGCGCAAGGCGGTATAGGCCTGGGCGAAGTCGGCCCACTGTTCGCGCGCGGCCGACGGCGGCACGAAGTCGCGCACGGCCGCGGCCGGGTCGGCCGCCTGGTCCATCGCGTCGAGCAGGCGCGTGCCGGTGGCCGGGCCCACGCCGGGAATGAGCTGCGTGACGCGAAAGCCCGCCATGCGTCCGCGCGGGTTCTGCGCGAAACGCAGCACCGCGAGCAGGTCCTTCACGTGCGAGGCCTCGAGAAACTTGAGCCCACCGAACTTCACGAACGGGATGTTGCGTCGCGCCAGTTCCAGTTCGAGCGCCGCGCTGTGCGACGAGGTGCGAAACAGCACCGCCTGCGACTTCAGCGCCAGTCCGCCCTCGCGGTGCGCCAGGATCTTGTCGGCCACCCAGCGCGCCTGCCCGGCCTCGTCGGGCACGAGCACCAGCACCGGCTTGCCGGCCGAGGGCTTGTCGGTCCACAGCGTCTTGGCGTGCCGCTCGGCGGCCTGCGCGATGACGCGGTTCGACGCGTCGAGGATCGGCTGCGTCGAGCGGTAGTTGCGCTCCAGCGTGACGATGCGCGCCTCTTGCGAAAACTGCGACGGAAAGTCGAGGATGTTGCGCACCGTGGCGCCGCGGAACGAATAGATCGACTGCGCGTCGTCGCCCACCACCGTCACGCCGCGCCCGTCGGGCTTCATGGCCCGCAGGATCGCGGCCTGCAGCAGGTTGGTGTCCTGGTACTCGTCGACCAGCACATGGTCGAAGCGCGCGCCGACATGCGCGGCCAGCGCGGGCTCGGCGACCATTTCGGCCCAGTAGAGCAGCAGGTCGTCGTAATCGAGCACGTTCTGCTGCTGCTTGGCCTCGACGTACGCCCCGAACAGCATCCTGAGCTGGGCCTCCCACTCGGCGCACCAGGGAAAGTTGTCTTTCAGCACCTCGGCCAGCGGCGCGCGCGTGTTCACGCAGCGCGAGTAGATCGACAGGCAGGTGCCCTTGCGCGGAAAGCGGTTGACCGTGGACGACAGCCCCAGCTCATGCCGCACCAGCCCCATGAGGTCTTCGGCGTCGCCGCGGTCGTGGATGGTGAAGTTCTCGTCGAGCCCGATCTGCGCGGCGTACTCGCGCAGCAGCCGCGCGCCGATGCCGTGGAAGGTGCCGGCCCACGGCAGCGCCGGCGGGCGTTCCGACTTCAGGCCCAGCACACGCGCCAGCACCTGGCCCGCGCGGCGCTCCATTTCCTGCGCGGCGCGGCGCGAGAAGGTGAGCAGCAGCAGGCGCTGCGGATCGACCCCGCCCGCGATCAGGTGCGCCACCCGGTGCGCCAGCGTGCTGGTCTTGCCCGACCCTGCGCCGGCGATCACGAGCAGCGGCCGGTGGTCTTCGCCGAGCGCCGCCCCCACGCCGTGCTCGACCGCCGCGCGCTGGTCGTCGTTGAGCGCAGCAAGCGCCGCGGCCAGGCGCTCGGCTTGCGTCTTGGGTGCGGTGGAAACAATGGGGGGCGCAGCGGTCTGCATGGGCACGACTTTACTGTATGTCCGTCCAGTTCGAGTGCCTTGCCGCCCAATGGCCAGTGACATAATCGCGCCTCGCTGCAACCGGAGACTCCCCATGGAAACCGCCCCGTCTCGGCAGCTTTCAACTCCCTTGCGACGCCGCGCATGATGTACTGACGCCGGGTCTGCGGGAATTGAAAGCGCCCCTCCCTCGCCCATCGTTCAGTCATTCCCGGGAGTGAGCCCATGCTCAATATCTTTACGCTCGCCAACGGCCGCCTCGTCCAGGAAGAGATCGAGTCGCTCGAAGAGCTCTCCAAGTTCCAGCCGATCTGGGTCGATCTCGAGTCGCCCACGCTCGAAGAAAAGCGCTGGATCAAGCAGTACTACGGCCTCTCGATTCCCGAAGACGCGATGGACGAGGACATCGAGGAGTCGGCGCGCTTCTACGAAGAAGACAACGGCGAACTGCACATCCGCTCCGACTTCTTGATCGACGACGACGAAGACCCGCGCACCGTGCGCGTGGCTTTCATCCTCAACCAACACAACACCGACCTGCGCAGCCGCGGCGTGCTGTTCTCGATCCACGACGAAGACGTGCCCGTGTTCCGCCTCTTGCGCATGCGCGCACGCCGCGCGCCGGGGCTGATCGAAGACGCCAAGGAAGTGATGCTCAAGCTCTTCGACGCCGACGCCGAATACTCCGCCGACACGCTGGAGAACATCTACGACGAGCTCGAAGTGGCGGGCAAGAAAGTGCTCTCGGGCAACGTCACCGACGAGCTGGCCGGTGAAGTGCTCGGCCTCATCGCGCGGCAGGAAGACTTGAACGGCCGCATCCGCCGCAACGTCATGGACACGCGCCGCGCCGTGAGCTTCATGATGCGCAGCAAGATGCTCAACGCCGAGCAGTTCGAAGAGGCGCGGCAGATCCTGCGCGACATCGAATCGCTGGACAACCACACGGCCTTCCTCTTCGACAAGATCAACTTCCTGATGGATGCGACCGTCGGTTTCATTAACATCAACCAGAACAAGACCATCAAGATCTTCTCGGTGGCCAGCGTCGCGCTGCTGCCGCCCACGCTGATCGCGAGCATTTACGGCATGAACTTCAAGTACATGCCCGAGCTCGACTGGCAGGGCGGCTACCCGTACGCCCTGGCGCTGATGGCAGCGAGCGCGCTGGGGCCGATGTGGTACTTCCGCCGGCGCGGCTGGCTCAAGTAACGCCGCGCATCGGGTGCTAGAGTGACTGCCGACAGGCAGTTGACCTGGAGGGCCCCGTGCGCAGACTTCGTTTCCTCACCAACCGCCACCGCGCGCCGTCGACGAACACCGCGCTCGGCCTGCTGCTGGCCTTCAATGCCGGCGCCGTCAATGCGGGCGGCTTCCTCGTGCTGCACATGTACACCTCGCACATGACCGGCTTCGCCTCGCAGCTGGCGGACGGCATGGTGCTGGGCAACCTCACGTTGCTGCTGAACGCGTTGGGCGCGATCCTCGCGTTCGTGAGCGGCGCCGCGGTCTGCGCGGTGCTGGTGAACTGGGCACGCCAGCATCGGCTGCATGGCGTGTATGCGCTGCCGTTGCTGCTGGAGGCCGCGCTGATGTTCCCGTTCGGGCTCGCCGGCGCCATCACGCTGACCTGGGCCACGCCGTTCGCGGTGCCGCTCACAGTGCTGCTGCTGTCGTTCATCATGGGGCTGCAGAACGCCGTGGCGTCGAAGACCTCGGGCGGCAGCACGCGCACCACCCACATGACCGGCAACATCACCGACGTGGGGATCGAGCTGGGCAAGATGCTCTACTGGAACCGACGCGCGCCGTCCACACCGCTGCCGGTGCGCCACGACCGCAGCCGGCTGCGCCGCTGCGGCGGGCTGGTCGGCATGTTCGTGCTCGGGGGCGCGGTGGGCGCGCTGGGCTTCAAGCACGTGGGCTTCATCTGCGTCGTGCCGCTGGCCGCGCTGCTGCTGGCGCTTTCGATCCCGCCACTGCTGCGCGACCTGCCGTCGCTGCGCCGGCTCGCGCCGTAGCTTTTTTCAGGCCGCGTCGCGCGGCAAGGAGGCGAGCCACGCGTCGACGAGGGCCAGGCTGTAGCGGCTCGCCACCTCGGCCACGAAGCGCGTGAAGTCGCCGTGCGCGGCATCGTCGGCGCGGTCTGAAATGGTCCGCAGTGCCGCGAAGGGCACGCCGTAGTCGTGGCAGGCCTGCGCCATCGCCGCGCCTTCCATCTCGACCGCGAGCGCATCGGGCAACGAGCGCTGCAGGGCCCCGCTTTCCGCGGTGGTCGACACGAAGCGGTCGCCACTGATCAGCAGGCCGCGATGGACCTTCGGTGACCGCAGATGGAACTCATCGACAGCCTTCTGCCCCACCAGGCTCACCGGGTCACGCAGGGCACCTTCAGCCACCGCCGCCAGTGCATCGCCGATGGCCGCATCGGCCGCGAAGCGTGCACGCCCCATCAGCGGCACCTCGTACTTCGGAAAGATCGGCGAGGCGTCCATGTCGTGCTGCAGCAGCTCTGTCGCCACGACCACGTCGCCGACGTTCACGCCCGGCGCGAGTCCGCCCGCCACGCCCGTGAACACGATCGCCCGCACGCCGAAGCGTTCGAGCAGCACCGTGGCCGTGACCGCCGCCGCGACCTTGCCGATGCGCGACAGCACCGCGACCACGGGCTGGCCCTGCAGATGGCCGATCCAGAAGTCGCGACCGGCGACGCGCACGCGCTGCTCGTCGGGCATTCGCGCAAGGAGCGCGCTCAGCTCCTCGTGCATGGCCGCCACGATGGCGATGGGTGCAACCACCACGGCTTACTTGATGTCCACGCCGTAGAACGTATGGCGGCCGAAGGGGCTCAGCTTGAAGTCGACCACCTCCTTGCGCACCGGCTTCAACTGCACCGCGTGCGCGATGGTGAACCACGGCGCCTGCTCCTTGAAGATGACCTGCGCCTTCTTGTAGAGCGCATCGCGGTCGGCCTGCTTGACCGTGCTCTTGGCCTTCACCACGAGGTCTTCGTACGGCTGGTAGCAGAACTTCGAGATGTTGCTGCCGCTAGCCGACTTGGCCGAGGCGCAGCCCAGCAGCGTGTACAGGAAGTTGTCCGGGTCACCGTTGTCGCCGGTCCAGCCCAGCATGCCCATCTGGTGCTCGCCGGCCTGCAGGCGCTTGCGGTACTCGCCCCATTCGAAGCTCTTGATCTCGGCCTTGACGTTGATCTTGGCGAGGTCGGCCTGCATCAGCTCGGCGATGCGCTTGGCGTTCGGGTTGTACGGGCGCTGCACCGGCATGGCCCACAGGTCGGTGCTGAAACCGTCGGGGAAGCCGGCCGTCGCCAGCAGCTTCTTCGCCGCTTCGGGGTCGTACGGATCGTCCTTGGTCGCATCGTTGTAGGACCACATGGTCGGCGGAATCGGGTTCTTCGCAGCCACGCCGGTCGTGAGGTACACGCCGTCGATGATGGCCTTCTTGTTGATCGCCATGTTGATGGCCTTGCGCACGCGCACATCGTCGAAAGGCTTCTTCGTCGTGTTGTACGAGAGGTAGCCGACGTTCAAGCCGGGCTGCTCCAGCACCTGCACATTCGGGTCCTTGCGGATCGCATCGAGGTCGGCCGGGTTCGGGTACGGCATGACGTGGCACTCGCCCTTCTGCAGCTTGGCCCAGCGCACCGAGGCATCGGGCGTGATCGCGAACACGAGGTCGTCGATCTTCGCCTTGCCGCCCCAGTACTGCGGGAAGGCCTTGAAGCGGATGATCGCGTCTTTCTGGTACTGCACGAGGTAGAACGGGCCGGTGCCGACCGGGTCCTGGTCGACCTTCTCGGGCGTACCGGCCTTGAGCATCGCGATGGCGTATTCCTTCGACTGGATGCCCGCGTACTGCATCGCCAGGTTGGCCAGGAACGGCGCCTCGGCCTGGTTGAGCGTGATCTTCACCGTGTGGTCGTCGATGCGGTCCACCGATTTCAGCAGCTTAGGCATGCCCATGTCGTTGAAGTACGAGTGGTTCTGGCTCGTGACCTTGAAGAAGGGGTCGCTCTCCTTCCACTGGCGCTCGAGCATGAAGATGAAGTCGTCGGCGTTGAAGTCGCGCGTGGGCTTGAAGCTCTTGCTCGTGGTGTGCCACTTCACGCCCTTGCGCAGGTGGAAGGTGTACACCGTGCCGTCAGCCGAGATGTCCCATTTTTCAGCCAGGCCCGGCATGACCTTGGTGCCGCCGCGCTCGAACTCGACGATGGTGTTGTAGACCTGCGTGGTCACGTCGAACGACGTGCCGGTGGTGTTCATGCCCGGGTAGAAATTTTCCGGGCTTCCTTCGGAGCAGTACACCAACGTCTTGGCTGACACGGCGCCGCAGGCCAGGGTAAGGGCCGTGAGCGCTGCCGGTGCCAGGAGCGCCAGCTTTTGTGAGCGGCGCGAAACGGAGGACTGGGTCGTCATGGGGACTCCTCGAGACAGGGTTGAAAAAATCGCCACGTCACTCTTCAGGAAGCGGCGAGCACGGGACCATCGGCGCGCACGACAGGCGCGCCATCGAGAAACTGCTCGGCGAAGTGGCAGGCCACCAGCCGTTCGTCGAGCGCGCGCAGCGCGGGGCGCTCCTCGCGGCAGCGCGGCTGCACGTGCGGGCAGCGCGTGTTGAAGACGCAGCCCGTGGGCGGATTCAGCGGCGACGGCAGCTCGCCCTTGAGCACGATGCGCTGGCTGCTCAGGCCCGGCGTCGAGGCCAGCAGCGCCTGCGTGTACGGATGCAGCGGCCGCGCGAAGATGCGCGACTTGGGCCCGTGCTCCACCGCATGGCCGAGGTACATCACGAGCACGTCGTGCGCAATGTGGCGCACCACGCCCAGGTCGTGCGAGATGAAGAGGTACGCCAGCCCCAGCTCGGCCTGCAGGTCGGCCAGCAGGTTCAGCACCTGCGCCTGGATCGACACGTCGAGCGCCGACACCGGCTCGTCGGCCACCAAGAGGCGCGGCGACAGCATGAGCGCACGCGCAATGGCGATGCGCTGGCGCTGGCCGCCCGAGAACATGTGCGGGTAGCGGTTGGCGTACTCGGGGCGCAGGCCGACACGGGCGAGCATCTCGCGCGCCTTGTCGGCGCGCTCGGACTTGCTCAGCGTGGTGTTGATGGCCAGCGGGTCTTCGAGCACCGCCGAAATTTTCTTGCGCGGGTTGAGCGAGCCGTACGGGTTCTGGAACACCAGCTGCACGGCTTGGCGCAGCTCGCGCTTGCGTTCGTGCGGCGGGCTCACCGCATCGGCGCCGATCAGCGTCAGCTGCCCCGCAGTGGGCTTCTCGATCAGCGCGACCATGCGCGCGAGCGTCGACTTGCCGCAGCCCGATTCGCCCACCACAGCGAGCGTGCGGCCGCGTTCGAGGCGGAACGAGATGTCGCCCACGGCACGCAGCTGCGCCGGCGCACGGAACAGCCCGCGCCGCACGTCGTAGGTGCGCTGCAGGTTGCGCGCCTCGACCACGATCTCCGGCGGTGCGTCGCTCATGGCAGCACCTCCGCGATGGCAGCGCGCGGCGGGTCTTGCGCGATGGCTTCGGCGCGCCCCGGCTCGCCGAGCGGAAAGTGGCAGCGCACCTCGGCGCCCTGCCACGCACGCAGCGCCGGTCGCACCTGGCAGGCACGCTCGGTGACGTAGCCGCAGCGCGGTGCGAACAGGCAGCCCGCGGGCCGGTCGTGCACACCGGGCACCACGCCGCTGATGGTCGCGAGCCGCCCCTCGGGCGCGGCACGCTCGGGCAGCGCCGCGAGCAAGGCCTCGGTGTAGGGGTGCTGCGGCGAGGCGAACAAGCGATCGACGCGCTGGTGCTCCATCACCTGCCCCGCGTACATCACGGCGATGCGCTGTGCCATCTCGCTGACCACGCCCATGTTGTGCGTGATGAGCACGAGCGCCATGCCGCGCTCCTTCTGCAGGTCGCGCAGCAGGTCGAGGATCTGCGCCTGGATGGTCACGTCGAGCGCGGTGGTCGGCTCGTCGGCGATCAGCAGGCGCGGGTTGCAGGCAATGGCCATCGCGATCATCACGCGCTGGTTCATGCCGCCCGAGAGCTGATGCGGGTAGCTGCCCAGGCGCGACGAGGCGGCGGAAATGCCCACCTGTTCGAGCAGCTCGGTGGCGCGCTTCTTCGCCTCGCGCTTGTCGAGCTTCAAGTGCAGCCGCAGCGTTTCCATGAGCTGGAAGCCGATGGTGAAGCAGGGGTTGAGGCTGGTGGTCGGCTCCTGGAAGATCATCGCGACCTCCTTGCCGACCAGCGTGCGGCGCGCCTTGTCGGAGATGCCGAGCAGCTCCTTGCCCGCAAAGCGCATGTGCTCGGCGCGCACGCGGCCCGGGTAGCCGACGAGGCCCATGAGCGCCATCATCGTGACGCTCTTGCCCGAGCCCGATTCGCCGACGATGCCGAGCACCTCGCCCTCTTCGAGCGTGAGGCTCACGCCGTCGACGGCGTGCATCACGCCACCTTGCGTGGGGAACTCGACGTGCAGGTCCTTGATGTCCAGCAAAGGCATCGGTTCTTTCCTTTGCGTCAGCGCTTGAGCTTGGGGTCGAGCGCATCGCGCAACCCGTCGCCCAGCAGGTTGAACGCCAGCACCGCCGCAAGAATCGCAAGGCCCGGGAAGGTGACGACCCACCAGGCGCGCAGCACGAACTCGCGCGCGTCGGCCAGCATCGTTCCCCACTCGGGCGACGGCGGCTGCGCACCAAGCCCGATGAAGCCGAGTGCCGCCGCATCGAGGATGGCGGTCGAGACGCCGAGCGAGGCCTGCACGATCAGCGGCGCCGAGCAGTTGGGCAGCACCTCGCGGAACATCAGGCGCAGCGTGCCGGCGCCGCTCACGCGCGCGGCGGTCACGTAGTCGCGCGAGACCTCGGCGATGACGGTGGCGCGCGTGATGCGCACGTAGTGCGGCAGCACGACGATGGCCACGGCGAGCATCGCGTTGACGAGCCCCGGCCCGAGGATCGCGACGATCACGATGGCCATCAGCAGGCTGGGCATCGTGAGGATGATGTCCATCATCCGCATGATCGTGATCTCGAGCACGCCGCGGAAGAAGCCGGCGACGAGGCCGAGCACCACGCCCACCACCACCGACAGCGCCACCACCGCGACACCGATCGACAGCGACAGCCGCGCGCCGTGCATGAGCCGCGACAGGATGTCACGCCCGATGGCGTCGGTGCCGAGCAGATAGCTCCACGAACCGCCCTCCTGCCAGGCCGGCGGCTTGAGGAAGGCGGCGGCGTTGGTTTCGTTCGGCGCGTGCGGTGCGATCCACGGTGCGAACAGCGCGACGAGCAAGAGCACCACGATGGTGACGAGGCCGATGACCGCACCCCGGTTCGCCGAGAAGGCGGTCCAGAACTCGCGCCAGGGACCGGGAGGCGCCGCGGCCTGCGGGCCGGGGGTGACTGCGTGGGTATTGCTCGTCATCGACTCAGTGCCTGATCCGCGGGTTGATGACGCCGTACGCGATGTCCACCAGCAGGTTGAGCAGCATCACGATGCCGCCCAGCAGCAGCATGCCGCCTTGCAGCACGGGGTAGTCGCGCCGGCCGATGGCTTCGATGAGCCACTTGCCGACACCGGGCCAGGAGAAGATGGTCTCGGTGAGGATCGCGCCGGTGAAGAGCACGCCGATCTGCAGGCCGATCACGGTCACGACCGGGATCAGCGCGTTGCGCAGCGCATGCAGGCCCACCACGCGAAAGCGCGACAGGCCCTTGGCGCGCGCGGTGCGGATGTAGTCCTCGCCCAGCACCTCGAGCATGGCCGAGCGCGTCATGCGCGCGATGACGGCCAGCGGCACGGTGCCCAGCACGATGGCCGGAAGAATGAGGTGGTGCAGCGCCGACCAGAAGGCCTCGGTCTCGCCGGCGCGCAGCGCGTCGATCAGCAAAAAGCCGGTCTGCGGCTCGACGAAGTACTGCACCGAGATGCGGCCCGACACGGGCGTCCAGCCCAGCTGCACCGAGAAGAACAGGATGAGCAGCAGGCCCCACCAGAAGATCGGCATCGAATAGCCGGTGAGCGATGTCGCCATCACGCCGTGGTCGAAGATCGAATTGCGCCGCACCGCCGCGACGATGCCGGCCGGCAGCCCGAGCAGCAACGCGAAAAGAATCGCGCACACGCCGAGTTCGACCGTGGCGGGAAAGAGCGCGAGAAACTCGCTCATCACCGTGTCCTGCGTGATGAGCGACTTACCCAGGTCGCCCTGCAGCACGCGGCCGATGTAGATGCCGTACTGCACGAGCAAGGGCTTGTCCAGGCCCATGGCGGTGCGCAGCTCGGCGTGGCGCGCGGGGTCGATCCCGCGCTCGCCGGCCATGGTCTCGATGGGGTCACCCGGCACCAGCCGGATGAGAAAGAAGGCCAGCAGCGTCATGCCGATGAAGGTCGGCACGAGCAAGCCTAGGCGGACATAGATGAATCTGAGCATCGACCCGCGAATATGCAAGATCGATGCCCCGGCCCCACCCGGGCGGAACCCTTACTACTTCTTGCTATCCCGCAGCTCGCGCCGCAGGATCTTGCCCACCGGGGTCTTGGGCATGTCGGTGCGGAACTCGATCACGCGCGGCTGCTTGTAGCCCGTGAGGTTGGCGCGGCAGTACTCGCGCACCTGCGCTTCGGTGAGCGCCGGGTCCTTCTTGACGATGACGAGCTTCACGGCCTCGCCGGTCTTGTCGTCGGGCACGCCGACGGCGGCACATTCGAGCACGCCGGGCAGCATCGACACCACGTCTTCGATCTCGTTCGGGTACACGTTGAAGCCCGACACCAGAATCATGTCCTTCTTGCGGTCGACCACCTTGAAGTAGCCGCGCTCGTCGACCACGCCGATGTCGCCGCTCTTGAAGTAGCCGTCGGGCGTCATGACCTTGGCGGTTTCGTCGGGGCGCTGCCAGTAGCCGGCCATGACCTGCGGGCCCTTGATGGCGATCTCGCCACGCTCGCCGGTCGGCACTTCGTTGCCGTCGTCGTCGAGCAGCTTGAGCCAGGTGCTCGGCAGCGGCAGGCCGATGGTGCCGGTGTAGGCGGTGCTGTTGGTCGGGTTGCAGGTGGTCGAGGGCGAGGTTTCCGAGAGGCCGTAGCCTTCGCAGATCGGGCAGCCGGTTTTTTCGAGCCAGAGCTTGGCCACCGCGGCCTGCACCGCCATGCCGCCGCCGACCGAGACCTTCAGGTTCTTCCAGTTGACGGTGTTGAAGTCGGGGTGGTTCGCCAGCCCGTTGAACAGCGTGTTGACGGCCGGGAAGCTGTGGATGGTGTGCTTCGACAGTTCCTTCAGCACGCCAGGGATGTCGCGCGGGTTCGGGATCAGGATCAGCTTGCCGCCCGTGCGCATGTTCAGCATCATGCCGACCGTGAACGCGAAGATGTGATACAGCGGCAGCGCGCACACGCTGGTGGGCTGCTCGTTGGCCGGCACCTTGGCCATGACGGGCTCGTTCCAGGCCTCGGACTGCAGCACGTTGGCGATCACGTTGCGATGCAGCAGCACCGCACCCTTCGACACGCCGGTGGTGCCGCCGGTGTACTGCAGCACGGCCACGTCGTCGGGGCCGATGGCCACGGGCTTGAGCTTGCCGCTCGCGCCCTTGTCGAGCGCGTCGTTGAAGCGCACCGCGCCGGGCAGGCTGAAGTGCGGCACCAGCTTCTTGACGTTGCGCACCACGTAGTTGACGAGCGCGCCCTTCAGGAAGCCGAGCCGGTCGCCCATGGAGGCCAGCACGATGTGCTTGATCGGCGTGGCCGCGATGCATTGCTGCAGCGTGGTGCCGAAGTTCTCCATGATGATGATCGCCTTGGCGCCCGAGTCCTTGAGTTGGTGCTCGAGTTCGCGCGGCGTGTACAGCGGGTTCACGTTCACCAGGATCAGGCCGGCGCGCAGGATGGCCGCGACTGCAATCGGGTACTGCGGGCAGTTGGGCATCATCGCGGCGACGCGGTCGCCCTTCACGAGGCCCAGGCCCTGCAGGTACACGGCGAAGGACTTGCTCTGCTTGTCGGTCTCCGCGTAGCTGACGTCCTTGCCCATGAAGCTGTAGGCCGTGCGGTCGGCGTACTTGGTGAAGCTCTCTTCCATGAGCGCCACCAGCGACGGGTAGTGCGACGCGTCGATGTCGGCGGGCACGCCTTGCGGGTAGCTGCTGAGCCAGGGGCGTTCGGTCATGGATGTGTCTCCTCGGAGTCGGATGAGTTTTTTAAAACGAAAACGGCGCACGTGAGGCGCCGCGATGATCGGGCCCGCATCGCGGGCGCGGACCTTCGGCCTATTCGATGGCCTTGCCCATATCTTCCACTACTTTTTTCGCATCGCCAAAGACCATCATGGTCTTGTCCATGTAGAAGAGTTCGTTGTCCAGGCCCGCGTAACCCGCCGCCATGGAGCGCTTGTTCACGATGACGGTCTTGGCCTTGTAGGCTTCCAGAATGGGCATGCCGTAGATCGGGCTGCCCTTGGTGAGCGCGGCCGGGTTCACCACGTCGTTGGCGCCCAGGATGATCGCCACGTCGGCCTGCGCGAACTCGCCATTGATGTCCTCCATCTCGAACACCTGGTCGTAGGGCACCTCGGCCTCGGCCAGCAGCACGTTCATGTGGCCCGGCATGCGGCCAGCCACGGGGTGGATGGCGTACTTCACCTTGATGCCCTTGTGCGTGAGCTTCTCGGCCAGTTCGTTCACGGCGTGCTGGGCGCGCGCCACCGCCAGACCGTAGCCCGGAACGATGATCACCGTCTCGGCGTTGGACAGCATGTAGGCCGCGTCATCCGCGCTGCCGCTCTTGACCGGGCGCTGCTCCTTGTCGCCGCTGGTGGCCGTGGTCGCCTCGCCGCCGAAGCCGCCCAGGATCACGTTGAAGAACGAGCGGTTCATGGCCTTGCACATGATGTAGCTCAGGATCGCACCCGACGAGCCCACCAGCGAACCGGCCACGATCAGCATCGCGTTGTTCAGGCTGAAGCCGATGCCGGCCGCCGCCCAGCCCGAGTAGCTGTTGAGCATCGACACCACCACCGGCATGTCGGCGCCGCCGATCGGGATGATGATGAGCACACCCATCACGAAGGCCAGCGCCAGCATCGCGAAGAACGCCGGCCAGCTTTCGGTGGCCACGAACACCAGGCCCAGTGCGACGGTCGCCAGGCCCAGCACCAGGTTCAGCATGTGCTGGCCCTTGAACTGCACCGGCGCGCCCTGGAACAGGCGGAACTTGTACTTGCCCGACAGCTTGCCGAAGGCGATGACCGAGCCGCTGAAGGTGACGGCGCCGATGGCCGCACCCAGGAACAGCTCGAGCCGGTTGCCGTAAGGAATGCCGTGGCGCACGAAGCCCTCGAAGAGCACGGCACCGTCGGGTGTGCGCGCACCGATGACGGCCGCCACGGGCGCGGCGGTGATGCCGAAGGCCCAGGGCTCGGCCACCGCGGCCACGCCGATGAACACCGCGGCCAGGCCGATCATGCTGTGCATGAAGGCGACCAGTTCGGGCATCTTGGTCATCTCGACCTTGTTGGCCATGAAAGCGCCCAGGCCGCCACCGACCACGACGGCGGCCAGCACCCAGGCGATGCCGGTGGTGAAGTCGACGTTGAGCGCGCGCGCCTGCCCGTGGACCAGCGCGATGGTGGTCAGCACGGCGATCGCCATGCCGGTCATGCCGAAGACGTTGCCGCGGATCGAGGTGGTGGGATGCGAGAGGCCCTTCAGGGCCTGGATGAAGCAGACGCTGGCAACGAGGTACAGCAGCGTGACGAGGTTCATGCTCACTTGGCCACTCCTTGTGCTGCCTCTGCGGCCTTCGGGGCGGCCTTCTTGTCTTTCTTCTTGAACATCTCGAGCATCCGGCGCGTGACCAGGAAGCCGCCGAAGACGTTCACCGCGGCCAGCGCCACGGCGAGCACGCCCATGGTCTTGCCCAGCGGGGTGGTGGTGAGCGCGGCGGCCAGCATGGCGCCCACGATCACGATGGCCGAGATGGCATTGGTCACGGCCATCAGCGGCGTGTGCAGCGCGGGCGTGACGGTCCAGACCACGTGGTAGCCGACATAGATGGCCAGCACGAAGATGGTCAGGTTGATGACGGTGTGCGAAACGATTTCCATGGTGTTTTCCTCTCCTCGTTCGGTCTCGGTCTCTTGTCCAGGGCTCTGTCAGAGCTTCTTGACTTCGTTGATGCGGTTGGCATCGCCAAGCAGCACCACCTTGGGCTTGTAGTCCGCGGCTTCGGCCTCGGTCATGGGGGCGTAGGTGCAGATGATGAGCAGGTCGCCCACATGCGCCTTGCGCGCCGCCGCGCCGTTGAGCGAGATGGCGCCCGATCCGCGCGCCGCCTTGATGATGTAAGTCGAGAAGCGCTCGCCGTTGTTGACGTTGTACAGCTCGATCTTTTCGTACTCGCGCATGTCGGCCGCGTCGAGCAGGTCTTCGTCGATGCCGCACGAGCCTTCGTAGTGCAGGTCGGCTTCGGTCACGGTGGCGCGATGCAGCTTCGCGCGAAGCATGGTGCGATTCATGGAGGGCAGCCTGCTCTTCTTACTTGCGCGTGACCTGGCCGTCTTGCGTGACGCGGCAGGCGGCGACGATGTCGTCCTCGAGGTCGATCTGGAGCGCGCCTTCCTTCGTGACGACGAGCTTCAGGAAGTCGAGCACGTTGCGCGCATAGAGCGCCGACGCGTCGGCCGCCACCAGCGCCGCGAGGTTGGTTTCGCCGACGATGGTCACGCCATGCTTGACCACAGTCTTGTCGGCTTCCGACAGCGGGCAGTTGCCGCCGACACCGTCGGGGCCCTTGCCGGCCGCGATGTCGACGATGACCGAGCCCGGCTTCATCGACTTGACCATGTCTTCGGTGATGAGGGTGGGCGCGGCACGGCCGGGAATGAGCGCGGTGCTGATGACCACGTCGGCCAGCGCGACGCGCTTGGCGACCTCGATCTGCTGGCGCGCGAGCCAGCTCGCGGGCATCGGCTTGGCGTAGCCGCCGACACCGACCGCGGCCTCTTTCTCTTCATCCGTGTCGTAGGACACCTCGATGAACTTGCCGCCCAGCGACTCGATCTGTTCCTTGACGCTCGGACGCACGTCCGACGCCTCGATGACGGCGCCCAGGCGCTTGGCCGTGGCAATCGCCTGCAGGCCGGCCACGCCGACGCCCAGGATGACGACGCGCGCGGCCTTCACGGTGCCGGCGGCGGTCATGAGCATGGGGAAGAAGCGCTGGTACTTGTCGGCCGCGATCATCACGGCCTTGTAGCCCGCGATGTTGGCCTGCGAGCTGAGCACGTCCATGCTCTGGGCACGGGTGGTGCGCGGCGCGGCTTCGAGGGCGAAGCCGGTGACGCCCGCGGCAGCCAGGCGTTGCAGGCCGGCCGCGTCGAAGGGATTGAGCATGCCGATGACGACCGCACCGGCTTTCAGCTGCGCCGCTTCGGCGTCGCTGGGCGTGCGCACCTTGAGCACCATGTCGGCGGAGAACGCCCCGGCCTGATCTGTGATTTCCGCGCCAGCGGTCTGGTAGGCCGCATCGGTGACGCTGGCTGCAACGCCGGCTCCCGACTGAACACGAACGATGTGCCCGGAAGCGACCAGTTTCTTCACCGTTTCAGGTGTCACGGCCACTCGGGTTTCGCCAGCCGCTGTCTCGGCAGGCACGCCTATCAACATAGAGATCTCCTCAGGGGGAAGGGGCAGCACGGATTGCGGGCAGAGCTTACAGCAAGATTACAAGCGTTCACTGTCGCCAAGATGCTGCATGCACATTGCCTGTCAATGCCCGCCCACATTGAATTCATAGCTACTCAATTGATAGCAAATTGAGGATCGATGCGATTCTGGGCGCCCACCGCCCGCATGGGTTGAAACCCGTAGGCCGCGCGATCCGGCGGAATTCCAAGAATGCAATCAATTGAGATCAATTGACTTCAATTAACGATTGGATCACATAGATCAAATCAATTTGAGTGAATTAGTGGCAATTGACACTCCAAACCCAAGACGCAGATAGATACACTTCGATTCATATTGCCGACACATACACAGATCGGCTCAGGGCGGAAAAGGGAATGGAATGCGAATTGCAGTACTCGACACTGAGCCGGACCAGCTTCAGTTGATCAACCAAACCATGGCGAGCCTCGGCCACGAGTGCCACACCTATCCTGGTGGCAAGGCGCTGCTCCATGCGATGCGCCGCGAGACCTTCGACATGCTGGTGCTCGACTGGCGCCTGCCCGACATGAAGGGCCCCGACGTCGTGCGGACGATCCGCCAGGACTACAAGAGCCGGATGCCCATCCTGTTCGTGACCGAGTGCCACGACGACACCGACCTGGTCGAGGGCCTCAATGTCGGTGCCGACGATTTCATGGCCAAGCCGCTGCGCGCGACCGAGCTGCAGGCCCGCATCAACGCGCTGCTGCGCCGCTCCTACCCCGCGCGGCACGAGCCCGAACTGGTGTTCGGCCCGTACCACTTCTTTCCGCCGTCGCGCACCATCCGGGTCCACGGTGCGCTGGTCGAGCTGAAAAACCGCGAATACGAACTCGCGCTCTTCCTGTTCCAGAACCTCGGGCGCCTGCTCTCGCGCGAGCACCTGCACGAGGCGGTCTGGGGTCTGGGCGTCGAAGCCCTGTCGCGCTCGCTCGACACCCATGTGTCGCGCCTGCGCACCAAGCTCGAGCTGCGCCCCGCGAACGGTTTCCTGTTGCTGGCGGTCTACGGCCTCGGCTACCGGCTCGAAACCATCGAAGTCGACACGCAGGCGGTCACGACCCTGCGCTGAAGCGCTCCGGGCCGCGGCGCCTGTCGTGCTGCGATCAGCCGATAGCCGATAGACTCGCGCCCACGATGCCCACACGCTGGAAACCCAATGTCACCGTGGCCGCGGTGATCGAGCAAGACGGCCGCTTCCTGCTCGTCGAAGAGCAGACCGACGACGGCCTGAAGCTCAACAACCCCGCCGGCCACCTCGACCCCGGCGAGTCGCCCGAGGACGGCTGCATCCGCGAGACGCTCGAGGAAACAGCCCACGCCTTCACGCCGACCGCGCTGCTCGGCGTCTACATGGCGCGCTCGGCCGAGCAGCCCGACGTGACCTACATGCGCTTCGCCTTCACCGGCGAACTGGGCGCACGTGAGGAAGGTCGCGCGCTTGACGAAGGCATCGTGCGCACGCTGTGGATGACCGTGGACGAAATCCGCGCCAGCGTGGCGCGCCATCGCAGCCCGCTGCTGCTGCGCTGCATCGAGGACTACCTCGCCGGCAAGCGCCACCCGCTGTCGCTGATCCACACCGAAGACGGCGTGCGACAGCCGCGCTGATCAGCTGCCGCAAGGCTCAGACGATGACGCCGCCCCCGAGGCAGCGCTCGCCGTCGTACAGTACGGCCGACTGCCCCGGCGTGACCGCCCATTGCGGCGCACCGAAGCGCAGGCTGAACGCACCATTGGCGCCATCGCCCAACTCGCAGGCTGCATCGGCCTGCCGGTAGCGCGCCTTCGAACCGTAGGTGCCCGCAGCGGGTGCTTCACCCGCCACCCAGCTCGCGTCGTCCGCCTTCAGTTCGGTCGACAGCAGCCACGGATGGTCGTGGCCCTGCACCACCCACAGCGTGTTCTTCTCGACGTCCTTGCGCGCGACGAACCAGGGCGAATGGTCGCCCGCGCCGCGCTGTGCGCCCTTCTCCTTCACGCCGCCGATGCCCAGGCCCTGGCGCTGGCCCAGCGTGTAGAAGCTCAGGCCCTGGTGCTCGCCGAGCTTGCGGCCGCGGTCGTCCTTGATCGGGCCCGGCTCTTTCGAGATGTAGCGGTTCAGGAAGTCGCGGAACGGCCGCTCGCCGATGAAGCAGATGCCGGTCGAGTCCTTCTTCTTCGCATTGGGCAGGCCGATTTCTTCGGCGATGCGGCGCACCTCGGTCTTGTGCAGCTCGCCGACCGGGAACAGCGTCTTCGACAGCTGCGCCTGGTTCAGCCGGTGCAGGAAATAGCTCTGGTCCTTCGAGTTGTCGAGCCCCTTGAGCAACTCGTGCCGGCCCGTGGCCTCGTTCAGGCGCACACGGGCGTAGTGGCCGGTGGCGATCTTCTCGGCGCCCAGCCGCATGGCGTGGTCGAGAAAGGCCTTGAACTTGATCTCGGCGTTGCACAGCACGTCGGGGTTGGGCGTGCGACCGGCCTTGTACTCGCGCAGGAACTCGGCGAACACGCGGTCCTTGTAGTCGGCGGCAAAGTTGACGTGCTCGATCTCGATGCCCAGCACGTCGGCCACGCTGGCGGCGTCGATGAAGTCGATGTTCGACGAGCAGTACTCGCTGTCGTCGTCGTCTTCCCAGTTCTTCATGAAGATGCCGACCACCTCGTGCCCCTGCTGCTTGAGCAGGTGCGCGGTGACCGCGGAGTCCACCCCGCCGCTCAGCCCGACCACGATCCGTTGTTTTGCCATAAGCCCGCCATTGTCCCAGCCCGGCGACAGGGGCATCCGGCGTGTGGGAAATCGGGAAAACCCGTGTCGCCGGCTTGTCAGCCCGCACTCCACGATGCGAAAGGCCGGCGCTACAGTGACCCGAAACACCGCGGAGACACAACGCATGGCGACCCCTTCCCTCTCTGACAACCCCACCCCCTGGACGCGCAACTACCCGCTCGGCATGCGCTGGGACGCCGAGCTGCCCGTCAAGCCGGTGCAGCAGATGCTCGATGAAGCGGTCGCCCGCTGGCCCGACCACTCGGCCGTCGAGTTCATGGGCCAGTCGCTCAGCTACCGCCAGCTCGGCGACGCGGTGGACCGCGCCGCCAAGGGTCTGCAGGACCTGGGCGTGAAGCCGGGCGTGCACGTCGGCCTGTACCTGCCGAACACGCCGCACTACCCCATCGCCTTCTTCGCCGTGCTGAAAGCCGGCGGCACGGTGGTGAACTATTCGCCGCTCGACGCCGAACGCGTGCTGGCCCACAAGATCGAGGACAGCCGCACCGACATCCTCGTCACGCTCGACCTCGTGAACCTGTACCCGCTGATGGCGCGTCTGCTCGACAGCTCGCGCCTGAAGACGCTGGTGGTCGGCAGCCTCGGCGACTACGGTGCGGCGGGCGACAAGGTGCAGGCCCAGTTGCAGGCCGCGGGCCAGATCGCGCCCGTGCCGGTGGACGCGCGCCATGTGCGCTTCACCGACCTGCTCCAGAGCGAAGGCACGCATCAGGTCTACCCGCTCGGCGACCTCGCCGAAGAGATCGTCGTGCTGCAGTACACCGGCGGCACCACCGGCCTGCCCAAGGGCGCGATGCTCACGCACGCCAACCTCACGTCGGCCTCGGCGCAGTACTACGAATCGACGCGCGGCGAGCCGCCGATCCTGGCCGAGGGCGGCGAGCGCTTCTTGGTCGTGCTGCCGCTGTTCCACATCTTTGCGCTCAGCGCCGCGATGCTGCTGGGCGTGCGCCTGGGTGCGGCGCTGGTGCTGCACACGCGCTTCGATGTCGACGCGGTGATGAACGAACTCGCGGCCAGCAAGATCAGCGTCTTCCCCGGCGTGCCGACCATGTACACCGCCATCCTTTCGCACCCCAAGGCCAAGGAGATGGACCTGCGCTCGCTGAAGTTCTGCGGCTCGGGCGGCGCGCCGCTGCCGGTGGAAGTGGAACAACGCTTCTTCGAACTCACCGGCTGCCACCTCAACGAAGGCTGGGGCATGACCGAGACCTCGCCCGTGGGCACCTTCACGCCCGCGCGCGGCGTGCGCAAGGCCGGCTCGTGCGGCATGCCGCTGCCGCGCGTGCGCATCAAGCTCGTGAGCCTGGACGATCCGACGAAAGACGTGACCGCGTTCGGCGAGCCCGGCGAGCTGTGCGTGCAAGGGCCGAACGTCATGAAGGGCTACTGGAACAACCCGAAGGCCACCGCCGAATCGATGACGGCCGACGGCTACTTCCGCAGCGGCGACGTCGCGAAGATGGACGCCGACGGCTACCTCTACATCGTCGACCGCACCAAGGACATGCTGCTGTGCGGTGGCTACAACGTGTACCCGCGCGTGCTCGAAGAGGCGGTGTACGAACACCCGTCGGTGGCCGAGGTCTGCGTGATCGGCGTGCCCGACGAGTACCGCGGGCAGTCGCCGAAAGCCTTCGTGAAACTGAAGGACGGCGCGGACGAGCTCACGCTCGACACGCTCAAGTCGTTCCTGAAGAATCGCCTGGGCAAGCACGAGATGATCGGCGCGCTCGAAATTCGCGCCGAGCTGCCCAAGACCGCCGTGGGCAAGCTCTCGAAGAAGGGCCTCGTGGACGAGGAAGCCCGCAAACGGGCCTAGGACGGGTCTTTACTTCTTCTGGCCGAACGCCCCGGCCAGCAGCTCGTACGAGCGCAGCCGGGCGGCGTGGTCGAACACCTGCGAGGTGATCATGAGTTCGTCGGCGCCGGTGCGCGCCACGAACGCTTCCACGCCCTGCTTCACGGTCTCGACCGAGCCCACCGCCGAGCACGACAGCACCGAATCGAGCAGCGCGTTCTCGGCCGGACCGACCTTCTGGCGGTAGTTCTCCACCGGCGGCGGCAGCTGGCCGGGACGGCCGCTGCGCAGGTTCACGAAGGCCTGCTGCCACGAGGTGGCGCGGAACTCGGCTTCGGCATCGGTGTCGGCCGCGAACACGTTGAAGCCCAGCATCACGTACGGCTTGCTCAGCTGCGCCGAGGGCTTGAAGGTCTCGCGGTAGATCTGGATGGCCTGCATGATCTGCTGCGGCGCGAAGTGCGAGGCAAAGGCGTAGGGCAGGCCCAGGTGCGCCGCGAGCTGTGCGCCGAAAGTGCTCGAGCCCAAGATCCACACCGGCACTTCGAGCCCCGCGCCGGGCACGGCACGCACGGCCTGCTGCGGGCTCTTCGACATGAAGTCCATGAGCTCCATCACGTCCTGCGGGAACTGGTCGGCGTCCGACTCCAGGTTGCGTCGCAGCGCGCGCGCGGTGCGCTGGTCGGAGCCGGGCGCGCGGCCCAGGCCGAGGTCGACGCGCCCCGGGTACAGCGACTCCAGCGTGCCGAACTGCTCGGCGATCACCAGCGGCGAGTGGTTGGGCAGCATCACGCCGCCGGCGCCGATGCGGATGGTGGAGGTGCCCGCGCCCACATACGACAGCAGCACGGCCGTGGCCGCGCTCGCGATGCCCGGCATGCCGTGGTGCTCGGCCAGCCAGTAGCGCGTGTAGCCCAGCGCCTCGCCGTGCTGCGCCAGCGACAGCGAGTTGCGGAACGACTGCGCGGCATCGCTGCCTTCGGTGATCGGGGAAAGGTCGAGGATCGAGAGCGGAATCATGGCGCGATCATGGCGCGAACCGCCCCATGCCGTCACGCACGGGGCTATTCGGTTTGGTATAGCGTCGCGACGCTCGCGAAATCGCGACCGTGCTGCGTCACGTGGACCTGAAACGGCACGCTCTCGCCGGGCGCAATGGCCGGCAGGTTCTCGATCAGCTTGAAGCCGGTCAGCTGGTCGTTGCGGTCGCGCAGGCTGACCCACAGTCGCACCTTGGCCGCAATGGCCGTGCCGGGGTTCGTCACCGTGCCCGTGACCTCGACGCTCTTGTAAGTGAAGCGCTGGCTGAAGTTGAGCAGCACGCTGCCCGTGCCGGCCTTGGTGCCCGTCACCTGCACTTCCAGCGGCTTGCGCGGGCCGGGCAATGCGGCGCGGCGCATCGGCTTCCACTCGACGCGGGTCTGCGTGATGCGGTCCACGGCCCTCGGCTCGAACAGGATCGGAAAGCGCTCGCCCGGGTACAGGTAAGCCAGCTCATCGAGTCGCGTGGTGCCGTCGGCCGTGCTGCCGCCGAAGCGCGCGATCACGGCGCCGGGCGTGATCGCCACGGCGTCGGTGCTGCGGTTCACCAGCTCGGTCATGAAGAGCGGCCGCTGGATCGTGCTGCGTCCCGCCACCAGCGGCAGCAGTTCGAGTTGCCGCGGGTCGAAGCGCTCGCTGTCCTCGGCCAGCAGGTCTTCGGTGCTCAGCCGCAGGTCGGGATGGAAGACCTCCGGCGCGCCGGTCGTGCGGATCACGCGGTCGGCACTCAAAACCGCCGTGCGCGAGCCCGAGGGCATGACCGTGTGGTAACCGATGCGGTAGTCCCACGCCGCGATGGCGGTGCCGCGGCCGAAGCGGCTGAGGTCGACATCGATCGCGGCGCGCCCGCCCGGCTCCAGCGTGGACCCGGGCGCGTGGCCGCGGCCGACGCCGATCACCTGGCCCGCGTCGTCGTACAGCGTGACGAGCGCCTCGATGCTGCCGAACGCCGGCGCCCCGGGCGCACCCGCATGCACGATGCGCCCAGCCAGGCGCACGCGCTCGCCCTGCTGCACCAGCCGCAGGCGCGAGAACGCGAGACGCGGCCCTTCGGCGGCGCTGCGGGGTTCGGACAGCTTCTCGACCGTCACGTCCTGCCGCGTGACGTTCTTGCCCGACGGCAAATCGACCAGCACGGACGCGGACTCGCCGGGCATCAGCACGTCGATCGGCAGCGATTCGCTGCGCTCGCTCAGCCGCGTGTCGCCGTCGTGGAACACGACCTTCAGGCTGGGGCGTTCGAGCGGCCGGCCGGTTTCGTTGCGCGCCAGCACCAGCAGCTTCGGCCGCTCGCCGACCAGCACCTGGCGCGGCTCGGAGAGCTTCAGGCCATCCGTGGCGATGGTGCGATCGACGATCGCGCGCGACACCGAGGGCGCCTCGCTGCGCTTGCCCGGACCGAACAGCAGCATCGCGACCTGGACGGCCAGCGCCACGCCAACGAAGCCGATCACGACGAAACCGACCGTGCGCAGCATCTGCTTCTGGCGCAGCGCCTGTTCGGCCGCGATCTGCTGGCCGGCGTGATGCTTGACCTGCTGCAACACGCGCTCGAGGCGGTCGGACACGTCGTCTTCCACCAGCGACATCGAGCCGCAGTGCGAACAGGTGTATTCGTTCAGGCCGGTGCGGCGCAGCGTGCTGCTGCCGCACTCGCCGCATTTGAGGGTCTGCAGGTCGATGCTCATGGATGTCGTTTCTTTTTGTCCCTTACCAGCCGAACACGTCGACGATGTCTTCCGCCGCCGCGGCGCTGCCCAGCAGCGGCACGAGGCGCGTGATCAGCCGCGCGCGATGCACCGGGTCGACCTCGCAGTCGTCCTCGTCGGTGAAGATGGTGTCGCCCGCTTCGTCCCACACCTGGCCGATGGTGCCCAGGCAGGCGGCCATCTCGAAGATGTCGGCGAAGAGCGGTTCGTCTTCCTGCCAAGTGCCCGTGCCGTGCATCGCGAACTGGATCGCGCCGGTGCGCAGGTCGAAGATGAACGGATCGGCGCCCTGGTCGGCCACCACGAGCCAATGCTCGGGCCAGTCGGCGATGCGCTCGCCGGTGATGCCGTGCCAGCGGTAGCCCGCCTGCAGCTGCCACAGGCGCGAGAGCGCGGGAATGCTGAACGGATTGCCGGTGGTCGGCACCGTGAGACCTGCATAACCCACGCGGTCGTTGACCCAATCGCCGAGCGGGCCGACCTGTTCGTAGAAGGTGGCGATGGCGGCGGGCAAGGCCAGCTCGCCGTGCCAGTGCTCGGCGGCGGATTGCGGCGCGAGTGCACCATGAGAAGCCAGGGCCGCGCGGGCCTGTTCGATCGATGCCACGTGTGTTGTTCTCCGTTCAGGCAAGGCAGGCGGTCTGCAATGCCGTGCGCAGTGCGTCGATGTCGCCGGGTGCGACCTCGTGCACGCCCGGCACACCGGCCAGGCCGCAGGCGGTCGATGCCACCACGGGCACGCCGGCCGCCACGGCGCGCAGCAGCGCGCGCGGTGCGTGTTCGATGTGCGCGGGCAGCACGACGACGCTCGCATCAGCCAGCCCGTCGCCTTGCCAGTTCATGTGTTGAATGTGTTCGATGCCCTGCCAGAGCCGCGCGTCGTCCGATGGCGACCCCAGCACGCGCAGGCGGCACGACCAACCTTGCAGTGCGGCAGCGAGTTCGCGCGCGCCCTTGCGTGCCAGCGCGCTCGCGGCGAACACGACGAGCGGCGGTTCTTGGCGCGCGCTGTGCGCGGCCCTCACCTGCGGCATTACCCAATCGAGCCGCTGCAGCGTGGCCTGCGGTGCGTATGTCGCCATGGCCTGCGCCACCGCGGCATGCGGCGTGACGATGCTCGCCGCACGTGCGAGCGCCAACGCCTCGTCGCGCACCAGCGACGCATCGGCGCGAAAGTCGCGCAAGGTCGCATCGCCGGGCCAGCGCTGCGAGGCGGCATCGAGGGTCTGTTCGATGTCGGCCATCGGCAAGGCGCTGGCCAGAACGGTGATGCGGCGCCCGTCGAGCGCGCCGAGGCGCTGCAGGTGCGGCAGCAGCGACTGCTCGACCACCAGGTGCGTGTGCGCCGGCACCAGCCGCACGGCAAAAGCCTGCGCGAGCCATCGCTGGCCGTCGATCAGGCTGGCTTGGCGGCGGCCCGGCTGCCGTGCCCAGAGCCGCTGCCACACGGCACGGCGCAGGCTTGCGGCCCAAGGGGTGGTCACTTGCTCTTTCGTCGCAGGCTCGCGATGCCACCCCGCAGCAGGCACGCGCCAGAACGCGAGCCGCAGCGGCACGGGCTGCATGCGCTGCGTCTGCGGATGCGCCTCGCGCAGGTGGCATGCGAACTCCGGCGTCCAGCCATCGACGAGCACCGCCGTGCGGCCTTCGGAACCGACGTCGATCGGCGGGCGATGGCGAAAGCACGCCGTCTGGTCGCAGCTCAGACAGCCGCGCGCCAACGGCAACGCGGTGGGCGTGTCGTCGTTCGTGCGCCGCAGCGTGACGGGCTCGGTCGGCACTGGCACCGCCAGCGGCGTGCGCGCGCGAATGCGCACCACGAGCTCGGTGTCGGTCAGCGCCACTTCGAGCCGCCATGCCTGCCGGGCGCGCAGCTTGAGGTCGACGTAGTTCCAGAACACCGTCGCGTCGATGGCATCGCCGTTCGGCGTGTCTGCCTGCTCGATGCGCGCCGTATGCCCGTGGCGCTCCACCAGCTCGAAGCCCGCGCGCACGGCCACCGTGGCGAGCGCGTTCGACAGCTGGCACAGCCCACCGGCCAGCGTCGGCACCACGCAACCGCCGCGCACCTCGCGCCCGACCACGAAGCCGCGCCCCGCGCCCGGCCGCCCGAGCTGGCGCCAGAAGCTCAGCACTTCGCCGGCCGGCACCTCGACGGCGTCGAAGGCCGCCCGCGCCACGCGCAGGTTCTGCACCTTGCCGGCGACCAGCGGAAATTCATCGGCACGGCCGTCGGTCCACAAGGGGGTTCGGTACTGCGCGAGCACCGGCGCATCGGCCAGTGCATGCGCGCCACGGGGCCAGCGCCGGGCCGAGGGTCGCAGGGTTTCGCGCAGGGCGTGGGCCGTGGCGAGCAGCCGCGAGCGCAGCCAGAAGTCGATCGCATCGATGCGGCGCGGCGGCTGCCAGGCCTGCACGCTCACGCGGTGGGGCCTCGCTTGCGCCATTGGCCGAGATCGGCTTCGATGCGCTCGTTGATGTTGCCGCTCCATTGCGCGCCGAAGCCGGCGTCGCGCAGCAGCTCGACGATGCGATGGCCGACCACGACGGTGTTGGCTTCGCGCTGCGCGATCTCGGGGATCATGCCGCCGCTGAACGCGAGGTACAGGCGGCCGTTGCGCACGGCGCCGTCGAGGTCCTGGGCGTGATAGAAGCAGCAGCCGCGGATGCCGGACTCGA
The DNA here is from genome assembly GCF_943372545.1 of Variovorax sp. YR752. NCBI lineage: Bacteria > Pseudomonadati > Pseudomonadota > Betaproteobacteria > Burkholderiales > Comamonadaceae > Variovorax > Variovorax sp. YR752. Next base: position 34,120 of record NZ_CALRZC010000018.1, read on the forward strand.
GCCGTCCTGCCGCACGCCACTGCTCGCGCACGTCGTCATGCCCGTCGGACAGCGTGTTGCCGGCGCGGTGCAGGGCGATGATGTTTTCGTTGCGCAGTTGGGCGAACACAGCCTCGAGCCGGTCGTACTCGGTCTGCACGGGCCACTGCGCCTCGGCGGCGCGCTTGGCGGCGCAGGCGCGCGTGGTCTCGGCCTTGATCCAGGCGCGATCCTCGGCGGTGAGCTCATCGGGATCGAGGTACTCGTCGGTGATCATCCAGCCGATGTCGGCATCGGCATGGAAGCCGCTCCACACCAGGTCGTGGATGCGTCCGCGCGTGTCTTCGGGGTCGAGAGTGAGGGCCATGCGTAGTGGGTCGTCGCTGGGTCGGCGACGGATCATGCTTTCATTTTTCGCGGTCGGAACGACGCTTGATTCTCGCGTGTCCGCACGACGGCGATGCGTTAATGCGAAAGCATGCGCTCTGGCGGCCATCCCTCCCGCGCCCAAATCATGAAGGATGCGCAAGGCCAAGGCAATGTGACTTTCGGCCAAGATTTCACGGTCATGGCCCATGAAAAAAGCCGACCCTGCGTTGGCAGGGCCGGCTTTCATGAAGACCTGGAACGTTCGCCGAGCGCATCGGCGAGCGTTCGGAGCGCTTACAGCGGCAGTGCGTCGCCGTGGGCGGCAGCGCGGGCTGCGGCGCGAACCGCAGCGCGGTCGACGGTGCTGGCAACGATCGGGGCCACGCCCGACGAAGCGCCTTCGGCGTACGGGTCGGCGCTGTGTGCAGCGGCGACGGCGTCGGCACGCACAGCGGCGCGGCTGGTCGACGAGACGATCACCGGTGCGGGGCCTGCGTTGGCGCCGGTGGCGTACGGGTTGGCGCTGTGTGCGGCCACGACGGCTTGTGCGGCGACGTCGGCACGGCTGGCGGCCGAGGTCAGCTGGTGCACGCCTTCATAGCTTTCGGCATGGGCGGCGCCGGCAACGGCCATCAGGGCAACAGCAACGGCGGAGAGGATCTTCGAGGCGGTCATTTGGATTTCTTCCTTCTTCAATTCAGTTCAAGTTCTTGCTTCGGATGTGGAACCGGTCTTGGGTGGGTCACCGCCCCTCTGTTCTTTTTCGGAGGGCGGCCACCTCGCTCGGGGCCCTGTTCACCCAGATCAGCTTTGAGGGCTGGTCCGTGAGATCAATTGTGCGCCGCGATCTAGGTAAAAACCCGTAGCAAAACGAACCACGGTGTTCACGGATTCGAAACAATTGAAAGGAAGCGGGACGCGCAGGGCCCTGTTCGCGAGGGGAAAACAAAAACGCGCGTCCCCGGACCGGGAACGCGCGTTTCTGTGAAATCGCACGGATCGCAGCGCGTCCGCCCACGAAGGACGGCGGCTGCGGCTCGCTGGATCAGAACGGAATGTCGTCGTCCATGTCGTCGAAGCCCGACGACGACTTGGCCGGAGCCTGGCGCGGCGCCGGTGCCGGTGCGCGCGGTGCTGCGGCTGCTGCGGGGGCACGCGGGGCGTAACCGCCACCGCCGCCACCACCACCGCCGCCGCCTTGCGAATAACCGCCGCCGCCACCGCCTTGCGAGTAGCCGCCGTCGTCTTCCGGACCGCCCGACGGGCCGCCCTGACCCTGGCGGCTGCCCAGCATTTGCATCTGGTCGGCGCGGATTTCGGTGGTGTACTTTTCGATGCCGTCCTTGTCGGTCCACTTGCGCGTGCGCAGCGAGCCTTCGACGTACACCTGCGAGCCCTTGCGCAGGTACTGGCCGGCGATTTCGGCCAGGCGGCCGTTGAACACGATGCGGTGCCATTCGGTGGCTTCGCGCATCTCACCGCTTTGCTTGTCTTTCCAGCGATCGGTGGTGGCCACGGTGACGTTTGCGACCTGATCGCCGCTCGGGAAGGTCCGCATTTCGGGGTCGCGCCCCAGGTTGCCGACGACGATGACTTTATTGACCGATGCCATATGCACTGCCCCTGATAAGTAGATGAAGGAGGAGGTTGAGAGGAACCCTCCATTCTGCCTGATCGGGCGCCGGCGTCCGCCTGGGCGTCCGGTGTCCCCGGCCTACAGCCCGGCGCCCGGGCCGGTGCCAGAATGAACGTCTCCCCCGCCCCGCCCGATGAACCACGAGCCCGATTTCCTCGCACACCTGCGCGCCGAGCTGTCCAGCGGGCGCATCTGGCTCGACCGAGCCATCGTGCTGGGCTACGCCATCGCGGCCGGCCTGTTCGTGGTGGGCTTCACGCTCGCCAGCGACTGGGTCTTCGGCGCCTTTCACCGCTTCTACGCCGCCTGGCCCTGGGCGGTGCTACTGACCACGCCGGCGATCACCGCCGGTATCGTCTGGTGCACGCTGCGCTTCTTCCCCGGCGCGGGCGGCTCCGGCATTCCACAGATCAAGGCGGCGCTGCACCCGGCGCTGCCCGAGGAGCGGCGCTTCGTCTTCGCCTCGCTGCGACTCACGGTCGCCAAGATCGGCCTGGGCGTGGCGGGTTTCGCCGCCGGCCTGTCGATCGGGCGCGAGGGCCCGTCGGTGCAGGTGGCGGCCGGGGTCATGCAGCACGCGCGGCGCTGGCTGTCGCCCCACACCGCCATCGACGGCCGCGCGCTGCTGGTGGCCGGCGGGGCCGCCGGCATTGCGGCGGCGTTCAACGCGCCGCTGGCAGGCGTGGTGTTCGCCATCGAGGAGCTGTCGGGCCGGCTCGAGGCCCGCTCCAGCGGGCTGATCATCACGGCCATCGTGCTGGCGGGCCTGGTGGCGGTGTCGGCCTTCGGCAACGCCAGCTACTTCGGCGTGATCCGCGTGCAGCGGCTGGACTGGGACGCGCTCGGGCCGGGCCTGCTGGTCACCCTGCTGAGCGGCGCGGCCGGCGGCCTGTTCGCCCGGCTGCTGATCGCCTCGCTGACGGGCGCGCCCGGGCGCCTGAATCGCTGGCGGGCGCGCTTTCCGGTGCGCTTCGCAGCCGTCGGCGGGCTGGCAGTGGCGGTCATCGGGCTGGTGACGGGCGGCGTCACCTTCGGCGCAGGCTCCGAGGCGGTCAAGCAGATGCTGCAGGGCCACGACGAGCTGACGCCGCTGTACACGGTGCTGAAGTTCATCGCCACCTGGCTCACGGCCTGGTGCGGCGTGCCGGGCGGCATCTTCGCGCCGTCGCTGTCGATCGGCGCGGGCATCGGCGACGCAGTGGCCCGGCTGGCCGCCAATGACCTGGGGCCGGCGCTCATCGCCATGGGCATGGCCGGCTTCCTGGCCGCGGTGACGCAGGCACCGCTCACCGCCTTCATCATCGTGATGGAAATGGTCGACGGCCATTCGATGGTGCTGAGCCTGATGGCCGCGGCCATGCTGGCCAGCCTGGTCTCGCGCATGATCAGCCGCCCGCTGTACGACACGCTGGCCGAGCACATGGTCGGCCGGGCCATCGGCAGCACGGCGCCGGTGCACCCGCCGGAAAGCCCCGCGCCCAGCCCGCCAGAAGCCGCCCGCTCGCCATGAAATGGCCGGCGGACTATCATGTCCGGTTGCCCTCGGACGATCGCCCCCTTTGAATTCAATATCCACTGAAGACACCGCGGAGCGTGCGCGCGACGCAGAACGCGAACGTGACGTCTACCTCGGCGCCCTGCTCGCCCAGCAGCGCATCAGCATCCGCGGCGCGCGCACCCACAACCTGAAGAACGTCGACCTCGACATTCCGCGCAACAAGCTGGTGGTAATCACCGGCCTGTCGGGCTCGGGCAAGTCGAGCCTGGCGTTCGACACGCTGTATGCCGAAGGGCAGCGGCGCTACGTGGAAAGCCTCTCGGCCTATGCGCGGCAGTTCCTGCAGCTCATGGACAAGCCCGATGTCGACGTGATCGAGGGCCTGTCGCCCGCCATCAGCATCGAGCAGAAGGCCACCAGCCACAACCCGCGCTCCACCGTGGGTACGGTGACCGAGATCCACGACTACCTGCGCCTGCTGTACGCGCGCGCCGGCACGCCCTTCTGCCCCGACCACCACCTGCCGCTGCAGGCGCAGACGGTCTCGCAGATGGTCGACGCCACGCTGGCGCTACCCGACGAGCCCCGCCTCATGATCCTGGCGCCCGTGGCGCGCGAGAAAAAGGGTGAGTTCCTCGAGCTCTTCACCGAGATGCAGGCGGCCGGCTACGTGCGCTTTCGCGTCGACGGGCAAACGTACGAATACAACGACCTGCCCAAGCTCAAGAAGACCGAGAAGCACGACATCGACGTGGTCATCGACCGCCTGCGCGCGCGCCCCGACATGCAGCAGCGCCTGGCCGAGAGCTTCGAAGCCGCGCTGCGCCTGGCCGAAGGCCGCGCCATTGCGCTGGAGCTGGGCGCCGAGGGTACGGCCGACAAGGAGCACCTGTTCAACGCCAAGTTCGCCTGCCCGATCTGCCACTACTCGCTGTCGGAGCTCGAACCGCGCCTGTTCTCGTTCAACTCGCCCGTGGGCGCCTGCCCCAGCTGCGACGGCCTGGGCCACCGCGAGGTGTTCGACCCGGTGCGCGTGGTGGCGTTTCCGTCGCTGTCGATCGCCAGCGGCGCCATCAAGGGTTGGGACCGCCGCAACGGCTACTACTTCAGCATGGTCGAGAGCGTCGCCAAGCACTACAAGTTCGACGTCGACGCACCCTTCGAATCGCTGCCGGCCTCGGTACAGCAGGTGCTGCTGCATGGCTCGGCCGCTGAAGAGATCAAGTTCAACTACACCATGGAGTCGGGCAACTTCGCGGGCAAGAAGCTTTCGAAGAAGCATCCCTTCGAGGGGATCATCCCGAACATGACGCGGCGCTACCGCGAGACCGATTCGGTGATGGTGCGCGAAGACCTCGCACGCTTTCGCAACCAGCAGCCCTGCCCCGACTGCGGCGGCTCGCGGCTGCGGCGCGAGGCGCGCAATGTGTTCCTGGTGGACGACACCGGCCACGTGGCCGCGAACGGCGGCGAGCCCCCACGCATGGCGATCTTCGAACTGAGCCACCTCACGCTGCGCGACGCCTACGCCTGGTTCAGCACGCTCAAGCTGCGCGGCGCCAAGGCCGACATCGCCGACAAGGTGGTGCGCGAAATCGGCCTGCGCCTCAAGTTCCTGAACGACGTGGGCCTGAACTACCTGAGCCTGGACCGCAGCGCCGAGACGCTGTCGGGCGGCGAGGCGCAGCGCATTCGCCTCGCGTCGCAGATCGGCTCGGGCCTCACGGGTGTGATGTACGTGCTCGACGAGCCCAGCATCGGCCTGCACCAGCGCGACAACGACCGCCTCATCGGCACGCTCAAACATCTGCGCGACATCGGCAACAGCGTGATCGTGGTCGAGCACGACGAGGACATGATCCACGCCGCCGACCACGTCATCGACATGGGCCCCGGTGCCGGCGTGCACGGCGGGCGCGTGATGGCCCAGGGCACATATGCCCAGGTGTCGGCCAACCCCGACTCGCTCACCGGCCAGTACCTCTCGGGCGTGAAGAAGATCGAGGTGCCCAAGCACCGCACCGCGTGGCTGCCGGCCGTGAAGAAGCCGGCCTTCAACGAAGGCAAGAAGCCCTCGCGCTTTCCGCAGAGCCCCGCGGCCGAACGGCGCGCCGCGCGCGAAGCGGCGCACCTGGCCTCGCAGACCGACCTGCAGGAAATCCGCGTCGTCGGCGCCACCGGCAACAACCTGAAGAACGTGAGCGTGGCCTTCCCCGTCGGCCTCTTGACCTGCGTGACCGGCGTGTCGGGCTCGGGCAAGTCGACGCTGGTGAACGACACGCTCTACACCGCCGTGGCACGCACGCTGTACCGCGCGCACGAAGAGCCGGCCGAACACGAATCGGTCGAAGGCATCGAGTACTTCGACAAGGTCATCAACGTCGACCAGAGCCCCATCGGCCGCACGCCGCGCAGCAACCCCGCCACCTACACGGGCCTGTTCACGCCGATCCGCGAACTGATGGCCGAGACCAACACCGCGCGCGAGCGCGGCTACGGCCCGGGCCGCTTCAGCTTCAACGTGGCCGGTGGCCGCTGCGAGGCCTGCCAGGGCGACGGCGTGGTGAAGGTCGAGATGCACTTTTTGCCCGACGTGTACGTGCCCTGCGAGGTCTGCCACGGCCAGCGCTACAACCGCGAGACGCTCGAGGTCCAGTACAAGGGCCGGAACATCGCGCAGATCCTCGAGATGACGGTCGAGACCGCGCACGAGTTCCTGAAGGCCGTGCCGACCATCGAACGCAAGCTGCGCACGCTGCTCGACGTGGGCCTGAGCTACATCAAGCTCGGCCAGTCGGCGACCACGCTGTCAGGCGGCGAGGCGCAGCGCGTGAAGCTCGCGCTCGAGCTCAGCAAGCGCGACACGGGCCGCACGCTGTACATCCTCGACGAACCCACGACCGGCCTGCACTTCGCCGACATCGAGTTGCTGCTCAAGGTGCTGCACCAGCTGCGCGACGCGGGCAACACCATCGTCGTCATCGAGCACAACCTGGACGTCATCAAGACGGCCGATTGGCTCATCGACATGGGCCCCGAAGGCGGTGCCGGCGGTGGCACGGTGGTGGGCGAAGGCACGCCGGAAGCCATCGCGGCGAACGAGGCGAGCCACACGGGGCGGTACCTCAAGCGGTTATTGCCGAACTGAGCGCCGATGGAGCGGCAACGCTCAATCGGTCGCGTCGCCCAGCAAACCTCGCTGTCCGTTCTCGAACCACGCGGTGTCGAAACCATCTGCCAGCAAGATGGGCTTCACGCTGCTGGTGCCTGCCTTGTTCAACCGTTCCAAATACTTCACCAACGTCTGTGCATCCTCGGTGAGGATGTGCGTCAGCGATTCGCAGATCGCCTGAGCGATCAGCTTGATATCGTCTTTGACTGCGCTGCGATCATCCCCTGCGTCTCGTTTGAGATCCCGCATCAGCAGGCCCGCCGTCATGGCATGGTCAATGTTGAACGGCAGCACTTCGAAATTGCGCAAGGGCAAATCGGTCACCGCTTGTTTGACCTGAAATTCCGAAGCAGCGATCGCCGAGAGATAAAGAGGAACACCACGCTTCAAAGCTTCGCGAAGATAGCTGACCGCAGTTTGATGATGTGCGCGTGCCGGGTCGGCCAGCGAAATCAGATAGCTCGTATCGAGCAGGATCGCACTCACTCCTTGCTTCCCCGAAGCTCGTCAACCCACGCTCCAGCGTCAGGTACGTCACGCCACGCCTTGGCGCCACGTTGAATCAGGCGGTCAAGGTCTTTCTGTTGGAGCTGGCTTTCGTGCTCGACAAATTCCAACAGCCTGGCGCCTCGATATTCGCGCGTCACGACGTTGTATTCCGCGACGATCCTGATCATTGCCGGCTTGTAAAGGCGATTGACCTTTTCGTCCCGCAGCATTTCGCGAGCGGCATCGACCAACAACGCCTTGCCGTCTGGCAGACGAATGTGCGCATTCGGCTTGGCGTGCCCGCCCATGTCTTCAATCTCACCGCGCACATAGCGTTCGACACGCACCCACTGGTCGGCATCGTCAGCTCTGAAATCGGACTCGGCGCTGACCACGATGGCCGCGGGAAGAAAGTCCGCCGCAATGCTCACTCGCCAACGGCGGCTGCCGCGCGCACTCTTCTGCCACCGCTCCATCACCGCACGTCGCTTCGGTCCGACACCATCCATCTCCTGGGTGCTGGCGAGCTTTCGCAAGTCGTTCATCAAGACAGGATTGGCGGTTGGCGCTGTGCGAAAGGCCAACGATCCCTTTTCAACAGAGACATCAAGCGTCGAGGTATCGACGTCATTGCTGTCCCCGCGAAGAAACTCATCCACGTCCTTGGCAAAGCTGCGCAACACGGACAGCGGCACTCTGTCGGGCGAGATTTCGTATCCAGCCGACTCATCGTGCAAAGCTATCAGTAACTCTTGCGCTTCCATCGAATCATTCTATGGGTCCGAGCACCTTCCGTGTAGAGGCGTCCCCAGGCAGGGGCAAGCTCCCGCCAGCACGAATGCGCGGGCCGCGCCACAATCGCGGCCCATGCCTTCCTTCACCCCGCGCCAGTTCGTTCTTCTCGTGCTCCTCACCCTCGCGTGGGGCTTCAACTGGCCGGTGATGAAACTCGGCGTGGCCGACTACCCGCCGCTGGCCTTTCGCGCGATTTCGATCTGGCTGGGCGTGCCCGTGCTGGCGATGGCGCTGGTGGTGATGAAGGTGCAGTTCCGCGTGCCGCGCAGCGCGTGGCCCGAGCTGGTGTGGCTGGGCGCGACCAACATGTTCGTCTGGCACGCCTGCATCATCCTCGCGGTGAAAGCACTCTCAGGTGGGCGCGCCGCGATCCTGGGCTACACGATGCCGGTGTTCTCTGCCGTCATCGGCGCGCTGCTGTTCTCGGCCGTGCTCACGCGCCGCGCGTGGACCGGCGTGGGCGCCTGCGCCATCGGCGTCGGGCTGCTGCTGTGGCACGAGCTCACCGACTTCGCGGGCCGCCCCGGCTACGTGGCGCTGGCACTGGTGGCCGCCGCCACCTGGGCGCTGGGCACGCAGCTGCTGCGCCACACGCGCATCGGCCTGCCCACGCTCACGCTCTCGTTCTGGATGACGGCCATGACGGCCGTGGTGATGACGGTGCTGTCGCTGCTGTTCGAGCGCGACCAGTGGCGCTCGCCGGGCGCCGTGACCTGGGGATCGATCGCCTACAACGCGGTGCTGATCTTCGGCTTCGCGCACGCGGCCTGGTTCTACCTGGCGCGCGGGCTGCCGCCGGTGGCCTCGACCCTGAGCGTGATGTTCATTCCCGTGCTCGGCGTGTTCAGCGGCGCGGTGTGGCTCGGCGAGGTCGTGCACTGGCAGGACTGGGTGGCCGTGGCGCTGATGATGGTCGCCATCGCCTCGGTGCTGCTGCCTGCGCGCGCTGCCAAAAGCTGAGCCCAAGAGCGCGCCACCAGGCGCGAAAAGACCGCACGACCGGCACGCCAAAAGCATTACAGACGCGTCCTGAAAATTGACCCTTTGCTGGGCAAAAGTCTCGTTCCGAGCGCTTTCGATTCCTAGAATTCGGCTGCTTTTTATTGCAACTGAATCTCATTAAGGATCGAAATGGTATTTGGAATTTCCTGGAAAACGACGTGCGGCATCGCCGCTGCTACCAGCTTCTTCGCGCCTCTGGCTTATGGTCACGGCGCCCCCGAGTACCCCATCTCGCGCCAGTACAGCTGCTACCAGAACCGGGCCCAACCGGCGTGCCAGGCGGCCATCGCCTACGGCGGTGAACAGGCGATCTACGACTGGAACGGCGTGAACCAGGGAGCGGCCGGCGGCAATCACCAGGCCGTGGTGCCGAGTGGCCAGATGTGCGCGGGCGGCCAGAGCAAGTTCAAGGGCTTCGACCTGGCGCGCCCCGATTGGCAGGCCACGACCTGGTCGCCGTCCACCGACGGCAGCTACGAATTCCGCTACCACGCGACCGCGCCGCATCGCACGCTCGACTGGAAGTTCTATCTCACGCGCGAAGGCTGGAAGCCCGGCACGCAGCCGCTGCAATGGTCGGACGTCGAACTGGTCAGCACTGTCGGCGCGAACCAGGTGGCGACCCCCACACCGAATCGCTACCTGATGAAGCTGCGCCTGCCCCATCGCACCGGGCCGCACGTGCTCTACGCGGCCTGGCAGCGCTCGGACAGCCAGGAGGCTTTCTACAGCTGCTCCGACGTGAACTTCGGCGGCGGCGGCGTCACGCCGCCCGTGGCGCCGACGCCGCTGCACCACATCGGCCAGGTGAATTCCACCCAGAACCTGCCGGCCAACGCGAGCGCGAAGCTGCGCGTGTTCGGTCGGGACGGCGCGGACCTCGAAGGCCACACCCTCGCGATCACCGGCGCCAACGGCGCGCGTGACACCTGGCTCGGCCAGCTCGCCAACCTCGTCAACGGCCGCTCGGCGTATGTGCGCGTCGGCAACCTGCAAGGCGGCAGCGTGACGGTGCCGTCCCAGGCGACCGTGCTGCAGGTCTATGCGCTCACCGAGACGTCGGGCGTGAGCTACGTCGTCGACATCGCGCTGCCGCCCACGCCACCAGTCACGCCGCCCGGCGGCCCCGAATGGACCGAGGGTGCGCACTACAAGACCGGCCAGGTGGTCTCGCACAAGGGCGGCAACTACGTGTGCCTGCAAGGCCACCAGGCCCTGGTCGGCGCGGGCTGGCACCCGGACGCGCCCTCGGTGATCAACGTGCTGTGGAAGCGCCAGTAGCCCTGTGACTCGCGCGCTGCATCGCGCTCAGGTCGTCGTCTGCACGTGCAGGCGGCTGGTCTTGCAGCGGTGCAGCGCGCGGTAGTGCTCCAGCGGCCGGCCGTTGGCACCGTAGGCGATCGATTCGATGCGCAGCAGCGGCTCGGGCTGCGGCAGGTCGAGCAGGCGGCAGGTCTCGGCGTCGGGCAGCACGGCGTCGATCCAGCGTTCGGCGCGCACCAGCCGCACGCCGTACTGGCGGCGCAGCACGTCGTACAGCGAACGGTCGTCCAGCCGCGTGCGGTGCAGGCCCGGCGCAAGGTCGGCCGGCACCGCCGTCTCGACCAGCAGCCGCAGCTCGCCATCGACGCTGCGCAGGCGCTTGAGGCCGACCACCTGCGCGTCTTCGGTGAGGCCCAATGCGGCGGCTTCTTGCGCGGTGGCGGCGCGCAGTTCCTGCACGAGGATCTGCGTGCGCACCGAGCGGCCCTTGCGTTCCATCTCGTCGGAAAAGCCCAGCACGGTGGAGACGAAATCTTCGTCGCGCTCGCGTGCCGACACGAAGGCGCCGCGGCCCTTGATCTTGTAGATGAGGTTGTTGCGCACCAGGTCGGCCAGCGCCTCGCGCACCACGATGCGCGAGATACCGAACTGCTCGCCGAGCTCGGCCTCGGACGGCAGCTTGGCGCCGATGGGCAGCACGCCCTGCAGGATCTGCAGCCGGATGGCGTCGCGGAACTGCGCCCACAGCGGCGATTCGGAGTTGCGGTCGAGCGAGGTCGTCGACACGGTGTTGTCGGAGGCGGTGGTGAGGGTCACGTTAGGTCGGGCCGAGGACGGGGCTGGCCATCAATGATGCATCGAAAGCGGAAGGCGCCGGCTCGTTGGCCGCCACCGGTTGGAGGCGCACGCCGTGGCGCTCGCGCAGCGCAGCGGCGCAGGTGCGCAGCTCTTCGTGCGCGCGGGCCGGGTCCCAGCCGAGGGCTTCGGCGGCCACGCCGGCGATTTCGGCGAGCGCGTCGTCGGTGATCAGCCCGCGGATGGCCAGCAGCGTGCGGCGGATCACGAGGTCGTCCAGGTGCACGACGCCGGTCTCCATGCACAGGTACGAGAGTTCGGCCGCCGAATACTCGGGCGCGTGGCGCAGCGGCGTGTCGCCCGAGGCCGCGAGGCGCTGCGCCAGCGGCAGCGCCTTCGAGCCGTAGCGGCGCAGCAGGCCCAGCGCGCGCGCGCGGCCCAGGCCCGAGCCTGCGGTCATCTTGTCGATGAAGCGCTCGGTGGCAGCGGCGTCGGCCGGCAGCTCGGCACCGCCGCCGATGGGCAGCGACTCGGTCGAGGCGGTGCGCGAGCGGCCCAGGTGGCGCAGCACGTGGTCGGTGGCTTCTTCGGCCAGCGCGCGGAAGGTGGTCCACTTGCCGCCCACGAGGCCGACGATGGGCACGTCGCGCGTGGCGCTCGGCGGATCGACCACCACCGAGTGGTCGCGCGAGATCTGGCCCGGCTTGTCGGCGTCGGAGCGCGCCAGCGGGCGCACGCCGACATAGGTGTAGATCACATGGTTGCGATCGAAGGCCATGTTCGGGAACACCTCGCGCAGCACGTCGATCAGGTAGTCGATCTCGGCCGGCTCGGTGACGATCTGGTCGGGGTCTTCCACCGGGATGTCGGTGGAGCCCACCAGCACGCGGTCGAGGAAGGGGTAGACGATGCACACGCGCCCGTCCACCGCCTCGAAGTAGGCCATGCGGCCATCGAGCGCGTCGCGCAGCGCCGGGTGATCGAGCACGAGGTGCGAGCCCTTGGTGCCCATCACGCGCGGGCCAGCACCGCCGAGCACGGCCGCGCTGCGGTCGAGCCAGGCGCCGGTGGCGTTCACCACGGTGTCGGCCGTGACGCGCACCAGCGCGCCGGTGATCTCGTCGCGCAGCGTGAGGATGTTGCCCGCGCAGCCCGTCACGCGACAGTAGTTGGACGCCACCGAGCGCGGCTGGTCGCGGCAGGCGTCGCCGATCAGTTCGAGGATCAGCCACTCGGGATGGCTGATCCAGGCGTCGAAGAAGGTGGCGGTCCAGCGGATCGCGGCGCGGAACAGGCGGCGGTCGTTGGTGGGCACGCGGCTGATGCGGTGGCCCGGCATCACGCGCTGGCGGCGGCCCAGCAGGTCGTACAGGCGCAAGCCCGCGGCCACGGCCAGCAGGCCGCGCGTGCGCTGCGGCGGCGTGCGCCCGAAGAACTTGAGCGCACTGCTCAGCAGCCCGCCGAAGAAACTCGACAGCGGCACCACGGTCTTCAGCGGCTGCACCAGGTGCGGCGCGTTGCGCAGCAGCAGGTTGCGCTCGCGCGTGGCCTCGGCCACCAGCGAGAAACTGCCGTTTTCGAGGTAGCGCAGGCCGCCGTGGATCATGCGCGAGGGTGCGCTGCTGGCGCCCGCGCCGAAGTCGCCCTTGTCGACGATGAGGCAATCGACGCGCTGCAGCGACAGGTCGCGGAACACGCCCACGCCGTTGATGCCGGCGCCGACGATCACCGTCGAAAAATGGCGGCCTTCGAGCGAGGCCGGACGGACGAAAGGCAGTTGCCAGGCGCTCATGACGCACCGCCCGAGAGGTGAGAAAAGACAGGAGACATGCGATCGATCAGTTCGTTGAATTCGGCGTTGAAATCGGCATGGGCCCGCGCGTCGCGCGCGTCGGGTTCGATGAGTTCGCAGGGCGCGCGCAGCGGGCTGGCGGGCCCCGCGTCGTCGAGGTCCTGCGACATCGCTGCATAGAGGGCGGCGCCGCGCGCGCCGGTTTCGTCGTCGGCGCAGCGCTCGACCGGGTGGCCCAGCAGCGCCGCGAGCAGGCGCACCAGGCGCGCATCGCTGGCACCGCCGCCCAGCACGCTGGAGGCCGACACCGGCAGGCCCTGCGACGCGAGGCGTGCGGTGTGGCGCGCATGCAGCGCGGCCACGGCATCGACCACGGCACGCGCCATGTCGGCGGGCGTGTGGTGGCTTTTGAGCCCGACGAAGCCGGCCGTGATGCCGCCCCCGCCGTTGATGAAAGGCAGAAAGCGCAGCCCGTTCGCACCGAGCGGCACGCCCATGGCCAGGTCGACCACGGCGCGCGCCTCGGGCAGCCCGAGCGCGCCGGCCAGCCACGCGATGTTGGCCATCGACGAGGGGCTGTTCTCCATGTACAGGCGCTCGCGCGTGCGGCCGAAGTTGACGAGTGCGGCGACCTGCGGCTGCGGCTCGATGACCGGGCCGATGACGGCGTTGACGCACCACGTGCCCAGCACCGACACGGCGCGGCCGCGGTCTTCGGCGCCGATGGCGGTCATCGAGGCGAGCAGGTCGATGGCGCCCATCGCCACCGGAATGCCCGCGGGCAGGCCGCACAGCGCCGCCTCGGCCGCGCGCAGCCGACCCATCGTCTGGCCGCTGGGCACCAGCGGGCCGAAGGCGCGCGGCCCGAGGCCGTCGATGCCCGCGACCTCGAAGGCCAGGGGCGACCAGTCGCCGGTGGCCAGCGAGAGCAGGCCGGCGGTGCTGGCGTCGCTCGCGTCGGTGGCGATCTCGCCGGTCAGCAGGAAGCCGAGGTAGTCCTTGGCGAACAGCAGGCGATGCAGTTCGCTGCGCTGCACGGCGTCGGCGCCGAGCAGCTCGGCCGCGATCACGGTGGGCTGCCCGGGCCAGGGGCGGCAACCCACGTCCGCGAACAGCCGGTCGCCGTGGCGTGCCGAGAGGGCGAGTGCGCGCGCATCGGCGCGCTGGTCGGTGGAGGCGACGGCGCGGCCGCCGACGAGTTCGTGTTGGGCATCGAGGGCGTACAGGCCTGCGCCGTGGCCGGTGCAGCCGATGGCGCACACGTCCGCGGCGCGCGGGCCGAGCTGGCGGGCCACGTCGCCGAGCACGTGGGTCAGCCCCGCGCGAATCGCCGCCTCGCCCACCTCGCACCCGCCGCCGGGCAGCCGCGCATGCCGCAGGGGCAGGCGCGACACGGCCAGGCTGCGCCCGCTCCCCGCGTCCAGGGCCAGCGCCTTCAGGCTGCTCGAGCCCATGTCGATGCCGATCAGTATTTTGGTCTTCATGTCATAACAGCTTCGGCGGAAAAAAAGACTGTCACCAGTAGCGTTTCCCCTAGTTATCGAGTGAAACGGCCCGCCATTACATTCTAGCCTGTCATAACAACTGTCGTGACACCACGGTCCACAGGCTCGCCACCCAACGGCGGGCCGAAAGCTCTGCCAGTCAACGTGAGGAGACAAAGAATGAGGCGTAATTTCCTGAAGTCCGCGGCCGCTGCCGGTATCGGCCTGGCCGGTGCGAGCGCGTTCGCGCAACAGCAAGCCGCAGCCCCTGCGGCAGGTACCGGCCTGCGCGGCAATGCCAGTGACGTCTACGTGATGAACGTGATGGTCTCGGGCGTCGAGTACTGGTTCCCGGTCTACGAAATGATGAAGCAGCTCGGCCGCACGCTGGGCGTTCGCACCCGCTACACCGGCACGCCGGAGTACGACGTGAACAAGCAGCTCGCATCGTTCGAACAGGAACTGGCGCGCAAGCCCGCCGGCATCCTGCTGCACCCGATGAACCCCGATCCGTTCATCGAACCCATCAACCGCGCCGCCGCGATGGGCATCCCGGTCGTGACCTTCGCGGCCGACTCGCCGAACTCCAAGCGCACCTCGTTCATCACCTCCGACAACGACCGCGAAGGCAACCAGGCCGCTGACGCCATCGCTGCCTCGCTCAACGGCAAGGGCGAGTACGCCGTGCTCGAGAACCCGGGCCAGGACAACCACGACCGCCGCATCTCCGCGTTCGTGAACCGCATGAAGGCCAAGCACCCGGGCATGAAGCTGGTCGGCCGCGCCGCCAGCAACCAGGACCCGAACAAGGCCTACCAGGCCGTGCTGAGCCTGGCGCAAGCCAACCCGAACCTGGGCGCGCTGTTCATGCCCGAAGCCAACTCGGCGCTCGGCGCGGCGCAGGCCAAGGTCGAGACCAAGAAGAACATCAAGGTGATGTGCTGCGACGTCAACGCCAAGATCCTGGACATGATCAAGTCGGGCGACGTGTTCGGTGCCATCAACCCGAACCAGGGCATGCAGGGCTACATGGGCATGATGATGCTGTTCCTGGCCAAGAACCCGGGCCTCATCGATCCGATGAACGACGCCAAGCGCAACGGCACCAACCCGATGGCCGTGCCCTTCCTGGACAACGGCCTGGCCGTGGTCAGCAAGGCCAACGCCGACGACTTCTACTGGGACAAGTACCTTGCCCGCCGTGGCACCAAGGGAATCGGCGAGTGAGCACCCCTGCCGCATTGCTTGAACTGCGCGGCATCGCGAAGCGCTTCGGCGCTTCGCGCGCCCTCTCGGGCGTGGACTTCTCGCTGCAGGCCGGCGAGATCCACGCCCTGTGCGGCGAGAACGGCGCGGGGAAGTCGACGCTGATGAACATCATCGACGGCATCCACCAGCCCGACGAAGGCACCATCGCGCTGCACGGCGACACCGTCGTCATCGACGGCCCCGCGCACGCCATGCGCCTGGGCATCGGCCTGGTGCACCAGGAAATCGCCCTGTGCGCCGACGCCACCGTGGCCGAGAACATCTTCATGCCGGAAATCAACGCCGGCCACCAGGCGTGGATGAACTTCTCCGCCTTGAACACGCGCGCCGCCAAGGTGCTGGCGCGCCTGGGCCAGGACATCGACCCGGCCGCGCTCGTGCGCGACCTGAGCATTTCGAACCAGCAGCTGGTGGAGATCGCCAAGGCGCTCACGCTCGACTGCAAGGTGCTCATCCTCGACGAGCCCACCGCCGCCCTCACCGACAACGAATCGGCCGCGCTCTTCCGCGTGCTGCACGACCTCAAGGCGCAGGGCATCGGCATCATCTACATCAGCCATCGCATGGCCGAGATCTTCACGCACTGCGACCGCGCCACCGTGCTGCGCGACGGACGCAACGTGCACAGCGGCCCGCTCGAAGGCATGACACCCGACGAGCTGGTGCGCCGCATGGTCGGGCGCGACCTGGGCAACTACTACCCGCCTAAGCAATCCGGTGCCGCTGCTGACGCGAACGCCGGCCCCGTGCTGGAAGTCGACGGCATCGCCGACGACGACCGCGTGCACGGCATCTCCTTCACGCTGAAGCGTGGCGAGATCCTCGGCATCGCCGGGTTGATGGGCGCCGGGCGCAGCGAGCTGGCCGAGACCGTGTGCGGCCTGCGCCCCGCGCGGCGCGGCGCCGTGCGGCTCAACGGCAAGACGCTGTCGATCCGCAAGTACAGCGACGCACTGCGCGAAGGCATCGCCTACTTGAGCGAAGACCGCAAGGAGGCCGGCGTGTTCCTCGATCTGCCGATTGCGCAGAACATCTCGTCGATGGCGCTGCGCCGCGTCAGCTCGGCCTGGGGCCTGTTGCAGCGTGCGACCGAGCACCGGCTCGCGGTGCAGCTGGGCGCCAAGCTCAACCTGAAATCGGACGGCGTGGCGATCGAGGTGTCGAGCCTGTCGGGCGGCAACCAGCAGAAGGTGGCGATCGCCAAGCTGCTGGCCACGCAGCCCGCGGTGCTGCTGATGGACGAGCCCACGCGCGGCGTGGACGTGGGCGCGAAATCCGAGATTCACCACATCCTGCGCGACCTCGCCGACCAGGGCGTGGGCGTGGTGGTGATCTCTTCCGAACTGCCCGAGATCATCGGCCTGTGCGACCGCGCACTGGTGATCCGCGAAGGGCGATTGGCGGGCGAACTGGCCCATGACGAGATGACGGAGGAAGCCCTGCTGCGGCTGGCCTCCGGACTTTGCGAACCCGAAGAGGCAATGGCATGAACTTTCCGACCAGAATCGATGCAGGCGCTGCGGCCACGGCCACAGCCGGCTCCCTGCAACCCCGCCGAACAGGAGACCCCGTGAAGCAGAGCAACAAGCTCACGAGCATGCGCGAGGCCGGGCTGGTGCTGATCATCCTGGCGCTGTGCGTCGCGATGAGCTTCGCATCGCCCTACTTCCTCACCTGGGACAATGTGCGCGCGATGCTCTTGTCCTTCTCCATCGAAGGCATCGTGGTGGTCGGCATGACCATCCTGCTCATCGTCGGCGGCATCGACCTGTCGGTGGGCTCGGTGGTGTGCTTCGCGATGGTGGTGACCGGCAAGCTCTTTCTCATGGGCATGGACCCGTGGCTCGCGAGCCTGGTGGCCATTGGCGCCAGCGGCCTCATCGGCGCCATGATCGGCGGCTGCGTCACGCGCATCGGGCTGAACCACTTCATCGCCTCGCTGGCCTTCATGGTGATCGTGCGCGGCCTGTGCCTGGCGCTCACGCAGGGCACGCCGCAGTCGCTGTTCTCGCTGCCGGCCGAGTTCAAGTTCATCGGCCAGGGCACGCTGTTCGGCGTGCCGGCCGTGATCCTGATCTTCCTGGCCATCGTGATCGTGAGCGACTTCGTACTGCGCCGCTCCACCCTGCTGCGCCGCGTGTTCTACACCGGCAGCAACGAGAAGGCCGCGCTGTACGCCGGCATCCGCGTGGGCCGCGTGAAGTTCTGGGTCACGGTGCTGTGCTCCGCGTCGGCGGGCCTGGCCGGCGTGATCTACACGGCGCGCTTCGGCGCCGCCACGCCGACCTTCGGCATGGGCATGGAACTCAACGTGATTGCCGCGGCCGTGATCGGCGGCGCCAGCCTCAAGGGCGGCTCGGGCACCGTGCTCGGCGCCGTGCTCGGCCTGGCCCTGCTGTCGGTGGTGACCAGCTCGCTGATCCTGCTCGACGTATCGCCTTACTGGCAGGACGTGATCAAGGGCTTGATCCTGCTCGCGGCCGTGACCATCGACCACATCCTGAACACCCGAAAGACCAAGCGATGAGCAGCGCAACACAGATGAAGAAGACCACCCTGGGCCCCTCGGGCATCGAAAGCTCGGCCATCGGCCTGGGCACCTGGGCCATGGGCGGATGGATGTGGGGCGGCGGCGACAACGCAGCCGCCGTGATCGCCATTCACGCCTCGCTCGATGCGGGCGTGAACCTGATCGACACCGCACCGGCCTACGGCCTGGGCCGCTCCGAGAGCATCGTCGGCACCGCGCTCAAGGGCCGCCGCCACGAGGCCGTGATCGCCACCAAATGCGGCCTGGTGTGGCACACGCAGCAGGGCACGCACTTCTTCGAGGAAGACGGCCACCCGGTGTACCGTTACCTCGGGCGCGATTCGATTTTTCATGAATGCGAAGAGAGCCTGAAGCGCCTGCAGACCGACTACATCGACCTGTACATCACGCACTGGCAGGACCACACGACGCCCGTGGCCGAGACCATGGACGCACTGCTGGCCCTCAAGAAGCAGGGAAAGATCCGCGCCATCGGCGTGAGCAACGCGACGCCCGAGATTCTGTCCGAGTACCTGACGCACGGCCCGGTCGATGCGGCGCAAGAGCTCTACAGCCTCATCGACCGCGGGATCGAGACCACGCTCGCGCCGCTGTGCGCCGAGCACAACGTGGCGGTGCTGGGTTACTCGTCGCTGGCGCTGGGCCTCTTGGCCGGGCCCATCGACCCCGCGCGCGAATTCAAGGGCGACGACCAGCGCGCCACCAACCCGCGCTTCAGCGAAGCCAACCGGGCCAAGCTCAAGGCCTTCTTCGACACGCTGGAGCCGCTGCGCACGCACCTGGGCTGCTCGTTCGGCCAGATGATGATCGCCTGGACCATCGCACGCGGCACCGTCTCGGTGGCGCTGTGCGGCGCGCGCGTGCGCCAGCAGGCGATTGAAAACGCTGGCGCCGGTGCGGTCGTGCTCGACGGCGAAGCGCTGCAGCTCATCGACGCTGCAGCCAAGCGCCACCTGGACGCGCTCGCCTGAGCTAGCGCGCCCTTTCCCTCCCTTCCTTTTTCCTCACCACGGAGTTCTTCCTTCATGTCGAAAGACAAGACCGCGCGGCTCAACCGCCTGCTGCACAACGGCCGCTGCCTGGACATCGCCCTCGACCACGGCGTGTGCAACGAGCCCACATTTCTCGACGGCCTGGAGGACATGCCCGGCGTGATCGACAAGCTCGTGGCCGCCCGGCCCGATGCGATCCAGCTCAACTACGGGCAGTCCGACCTGCTGCAGAACCGCCCCGGCCGCGAGCGCCCCGCGCTGGTGATGCGCCTGGACATGGGCAACCCCTACAACGCCGTGCACCACCGCGTGATGTGGGCCGTGCTGCAGAACCAGGACGACCCGGTGCTGCCCGCCGTGCAGATGGACGCGGCCTGCGTGGTCGTCAACCTGTTCATGCTGCCCGACGAGCCCGACCTGTTCCGCCAGTGCGTGCAGAACATCGCCCGCGTGCGCGCCGACTGCGACCGCTACGGCATGCCGCTGATGATCGAGCCGCTGGTGATGCAGGCACCCACCGCCACCAGCCGCTACATGGTGGACGGCGACGCCGAAAAGATCGTCACGCTCACGCGCCTGGCGCGCGAGATGGGCGCCGACATCGTCAAGGCCGACCCCACCACCGACGCCACCGACTTCCACCGCGTGGTGCAGGCCGCGCGCTGCCCCGTGCTCGTGCGCGGCGGCGGACGCGAAGACCTGCAGCAGGTGTTCGCGCGTTCGCGCGTGCTCATGGACCAGGGCGCCGTCGGCATGGTGTACGGCCGCAACGTCTACCAGCACGCCAACCCCTCGGCGGTGGTGAGCGCACTGATGGCCATGATCCACAACGATGCCAGCGCCGAAGCGGCCTGGAACATCTACGAATCGGGCGGCGTGAAGTAAGCGCGCCCCGGCGCTGACGCCTTCCCCCCGGAAGGCGCCGGCGCCAACCAGCGGGAGAGCAAGACAGAAGAAGAAGCTGGACGGCGGACAACGCATGCGTTGCCCGCCGGGGGCGCGCCTGCGCGTGCGCTTTCCCTGCAAGCGACCGAGTGATTCGAGAGAACCAAGGACAAGAGGGTTCCCTGCGAACTTCAAACAACCTGGAGGCGACGATGAAGATCCGGTATTTCCTGATGGCGTTCCTGGTGCCGTGCGTCACATTGCTGACGCATGCGGCAATCACCGGGGTCAGTCCGATGACGACCCTCAACAACATGGCCACGGCAGCGGCTGCTGTCGTGGCCGACCCGCTCCCGCTGCAGGGGCCGGGCCTGGGCAACCTCACCTACACCTCGGCGGAACTGTTCAAGCCGGTGTCGATGATCACGAGTGCCGCTCACCCGCTCGATCCGGCGCACAGCGACGCCTACGAATCGCGCGAGGTGCCCGCCACGTTCCCGGGCCGCAAGGACTACGGCATGAACGCCGGCATCATGGTCAACGGCTACTTCCTCACCTCCTTCGCGCCGGACAGCGGCCTCGGCCCGGGCGGCTTCTTGCTGTACGACGTGTCGAACCCGCGCCAGATCCAGCTCGTGAAGAAGATCTACGAGCCCGATGACGCTTCAGGGGGCCGCACCAAGGAGTTCCGCGAAACGCACTCCTTCGGCACCGCGAAGATCGGCGGCAAGACCTACGTGGTGCTGCCCAGCATCAACGGCGTCGAGTTCTGGGACTTCACCGACATCAACGACATCAAGCAGGTGAAGAAGCTGGCACTGCCCGGCGTCAACGCCGGCGA
This sequence comes from Variovorax sp. YR752, assembly GCF_943372545.1. Classification (NCBI taxonomy): domain Bacteria; kingdom Pseudomonadati; phylum Pseudomonadota; class Betaproteobacteria; order Burkholderiales; family Comamonadaceae; genus Variovorax; species Variovorax sp. YR752. The sequence continues at coordinate 54,932 of NZ_CALRZC010000018.1, forward strand.
CTACGAGAACGTGGCCTGGCAGCTCTGGTGGCAGGCGCCCTACCTGTACGTGGCCTCGGCCGGACGGGGCATGTTCATCGTCGACGCGACCGACCCCGCGAATGCGGTGATCGCCAACCGCGGCGCGGGCAAACCCAACCCGGTGCCCACCGGCGAACTCGGCGGCTTCCGCCTCGGCCCCATCTTCACGATGGGCAACCACATGGTGCTGACCGCGATGGAAAGCAACGGCGGTTTCGCGAGCCTGGACATCTCCGATCCGCTCAACCCCAAGGTGCTCGATTCGATCGCCGGCGCCACGCCGTTCTATTACGCGACCTGCTTCGACGGCAAGACCGTGCACACCTCCGCGCGCGGCAGTGGCGCCAAGATGTACAGCTACGACCTGAGCGACCGCTCGCGCTTCGTGGCCGAAGACAACCGGCTCGTCATCGACGAACAGCTGTACTGCGCCACGCAGGACAACTACGTCATTCAAGGCGCACAGACCCGCATCCACAAGGTCGACGTGAGCAACCCGCTCAACCACGTGGAGGTGGGCCGCGGCGGCATCCTGCGCGAGGACGACCCGAACTTCTCGCACTCGGACAACGGCCAGGTCGCGATGTTCGGCAACCTCGTCTTCGTGGGCAACGACCACGGCTCGGGCAGCGGCTTCGTCGTGCATTCGGTAGAGCCCGACACCACCAAGCCCGAAGTGAAGCAGGTCTCGCCCGTGAACGGTGCGAAGCAGCAAGCCCTCACCTCGCGCATCGGCCTGGGCATGACCGATAGCATCCGGCCCGAGAGCGTGAACAGCAACACATTCATCGTGCGCCCGGTGGGCGGCAACACGCTGGCGGGCACCTACAGCGTGCAGCTGGGCATCGTCAACTTCCACCCCGCGCAGGCGCTGCTGCCAGGCACCAGCTATGAAGTGTTCCTGCCGGCCAACGGCGTGAAGGACTATGCGGGCAACGCCATCGGCGCCGACTACCGCTCCACCTTCAACACCGGCAACGCCAGCGACATCAACCTGATGCACCACTGGCCGCTCACGGGCAACCTGACCGACCAGATCGGCGCCAACGGCGGCAAGCCCCTGCCCGGCGACGCGTTCGAGAGCATCGGCCTGAACTTCGCGAACCGCACCACGGGCGTGGAGCTGAAGAACGACACCGTGGCCAGCGCGCTGGGCGGCACCGCCACGCTGAGCTTCTACATGAAGACCACGCAGGCCGGCAGTGCCAACTCCTGGACCGCGCCCGGCATCTTCGGTCGCGACCAGTCGGGCGGCACCGACGACGTGTTCTGGGGCTGGCTGGACAACAACGGGCGCATCAAGCTCTCGGTGGGCAATGACGCCGGCACCAGCTCCACCGCGGCCGTGAACGACGGCAACTGGCACCACGTCGTGCTCACGCGCGACGCGGCCTCGGGCGCGCAGGCGGTGTACGTCGACGGGGTGAAGACCACGTCGACCGGCTCCACCGGCACCAAGGGCCTGTCGACCAAGTTCAAGTACATGGGCCAGATCGAAGGCAACGCGGCGCTCTTCAAGGGCACGCTGGCCGAGGTGCGCGTGTACGGCCGCGTGCTCGGCCAGGCCGAGGTGGACACGCTGCGCGGCCAGGCCATCATCGGCGACCCAGGCCTGGGCGGCGGGCCCAAGCTGGTCAACGGCCAGCTGACCTTCAACCCCGCGACGCTCGGCGCCAGCGGCGTGCAGTTCCGCTGGAACTTCGGCAACGGCACGCAGACGGCCTTCTCGTCGGTACCGAACACCAACTACACCTACACCACCCCGGGCCACTACACGGTGACCCTGACGGTGAAGGACAGCAGCGGCCGCGAGACCTACTACACCTACAACGTGACCATCATTGCGCCAGTCACCGCGACCGCGCCGACGCACACGACCAACATCGCGGGCGATGCGAGCCGGGTGTACTCGGTGAACCCCGACAGCGGCACGGTGGCCGCCGTCGACGCCACCTCCCTGGCCAAGCTCTGGGAAGTGCGCGTGGGCGACGAGGCCAAGACGCTGGCCGTCGGCCCCGACGGCCGCATCTGGGTCGCGGTGCAGGGCGAGGACAAGCTGGTGGCGCTCAACGCCGCCGACGGCTCGCAGTCGGTGTCGATCCCGCTGGCCTACGGCAGCGGCCCCTACGGCGTGGCCTTCACGCCCAACGGCGCCAAGGGCCTGCTCACGCTCGAAAGCAAGTCGGTGCTCATGAGCTTCGACCCGAGCAACGGCGCCACCACCGGCGCGCTGGCCATCGAAGGCGGCGTGCGCGGCATCGCCGTGAGCGCCGACTCGCAGGTGGCCTACGTCACGCGCTTCAAGTCGAAGATGACGGGCGGCCAGCTGCACAAGGTGAACCTGCAGTCGATGACCGCGCTGCAGACCATCCCGCTGCCGGTGGACACCACGACCGTCGACACCGAGAGCCGTGCGCGCGGCGTGGCCAACTACCTGAGCCAGGTGGTGATCTCGCCCGACGGTTCGCGTGCCGTGCTGCCTTCGAAGAAGGACAACATCGTGCGCGGCCGCTTCCGTGACGGCACCGACCTGCCGCACGACCAGACGGTGCGCTCCATCCTGTCGCAGGTGAACCTGCAGGGCGCCGCCGAGGTGTTCGCCGAGCAGATCGACTTCGACGACCGTTCCCCCGCGCGCGCCGCGCTGTACTCGCCCGCCGGCGACTACCTGTTCGTGGCGCAGATGGAAGGCAACCGTGTCGCCATCGTCGACAGCTACACCCGCGCGGTGCGCGGCGAGATCAACGCCAGCAGCGCCCCGCACGGCCTGTACCTCGATGCGGCGCGCAAGCGGTTGTTCGTGAACAACTTCCTAGCGCGCTCGGTGTCGGTGCATGACGTGGCGCAGGTGCTGTCGGCCGAGACCAACGCGGCGATCTTCCTGCAGAACGTGTCCACCGTGGCGCAGGAGCCGATGGCGGCCGCGGCGCTGCGCGGCAAGCAGGTGTTCTACAACGCGGCCGACCGGCGCATGAGCAAGGACAACTACATGTCTTGCGCGAGCTGCCACGCGGACGGCGGCGACGACGGCATGGTGTGGGACTTCACCCAGCGCGGCGAAGGCCTGCGCCGCACCATCAGCCTGCAAGGGCGGCGCGGCACCAGCCACGGCAAGTTGCACTGGACGGCCAACTTCGACGAAGTGCAGGACTTCGAGAACGACATCCGCAACGAGTTCGGCGGCACCGGCTTCCTGAGCAACGCCGACTGGACCGCCACGCAGGCCCCGCTGGGCACGCCCAAGGCCGGCAGGAACGCGCAGCTGGACGACCTGGCCGTGTACCTGGGTTCGCTCAACAAGTACATGCGCAGCCCGGCCCGCGCCGCGGACGGCAGCCTGAGCGTGGACGCGGTGCGCGGACAGACCGTGTTCAACACGGCCCAGTGCGCCACCTGCCACACGGGCGCCACCTTCCGCGACGGCCTGCGGCACGACGTGGGTACCATCCAGACCTCGTCGGGCAAGGGCAGCAACCAGCCGCTGGCAGGCGTGGGCTTCGACACGCCGACCCTGTCGGGCACCTGGAACACCACCGCGTTCTTCCACAACGGCCAGGCGGCCACGCTGCAGGACCTGCTCACGGGCGGCCACGGCAACGCCTCCAGCCTGCCGGCGAACGACGTGGTGGCGCTGCGCGAGTACGTGCGCTCGCAGGACACCGCCCCGGCGGTCGTCACGCGGCTGCGCTCCGACCTCAACCCGACGATGTGCGTGAACATCAAGGGCGCCTCGACCACCAGCGGCGCGACGGCGGTGCAGTGGCCGTGCGGCAATGCGGGCAACGAGAAGTTCACGATGACGCCCGTCACCGGCGGCTACGTGCAGTTCATCGCCGAGCACAGCGGCCTGTGCCTGGCACAGAACGGCACGGCGACCACGAACGCAGCGGTGGTGCAGGTGGCCTGCTCGACGGGCAACACGGCGCAGTGGAGCCTCGTGGGCGGCACGCTGCGCAACCGTGCCTCGGGCTCGTGCCTGGACGTGCCGAACGGCTCGACCACGCAGGACACGGCGCTGATCACCTGGACCTGCAACGGCGGCAACAACCAGAACTGGACGCAGCTGCCGTAAGCGCCCAGCTTCGCACCTGATGCGAACCCGGCCGGCCGTTTCGACGGCCGGCTTTTTTTCGTCTGGCGCATGACCTCCCGCGTCATGGATTCGATGCACCCGCTCTGGAACAGTGGGTCCATCGATTCATCAACCCCAGGAGAAAAAACCATGACCGGCTTCAACATCCTCCCGCTCGCCGTTGCCCTGCTGATCGGCATTGCCGCCCTCGGTTCGTGCCTCGGCATCGCGCTGGTGGGCCAGAAGTTTCTCGAAGGCACGACGCGCCAGCCCGAGCTGGTCGACACGCTGCAGACCAAGTTCTTCCTGGTCGCGGGCGTGACCGACGGGGCCTTCATCATCGCGACCGGCATCGGCCTCTGGTTCGCCACGGCCAGCCCGTTTGGTTGACGTTGGCGGAACCCTCCGGCGAGGGCACGGCGCGGCGGAAGCGACACGGTTCACTGGCACCATTCGTGCTAGTACCGTTGACACCGAATTGTTTACGGCTAAAGTATTTAACTATCAACAGTTCAGTTCCTTTTCCACCCTTCCTTCGCCGGAGAGACCGATGCGCCCCACGTTCCTGAAATCGCCCGCGCTGCCGCGCACTCTGCTCTCGCTGCTGCTGTGCGGCGCTGCCCTCGGCGCCTCGGTGTCGGCCATCGCCGCGCCGGTCAAGGTCGGTTTGGCCCTTGATATTTCGGGGCCTTTCGCGGCCCTGGGCGCCGAGGCACGCGACGGCTTCGCGCTCGGCATCAAGCAGCTGGGCGGCAAGCTCGGCGGGCAGGACGTGGAGTTCGTGCAGGCCGACATGGCCGGCAGCCCCGACCAGGCCAAGCAGCTGGTCGACCGCATGATCCAGCGCGACAAGATCGACATCTTCAGCGGCCCCATCGGCTCCAACGTCGCGCTGGCCGTGGGCCCGACGCTGTTCAACGCCAAGGTGCCCTACCTGTCGGCCAACGCCGGCCCGAGCCAGTTCGCCGGTGCGCAGTGCAGCCCCTACTTCTTCGGCACCGCCTACCAGAACGACCAGTTCCACGAGGCCGCCGGCAAGTTCGCGCAGGACCGCGCGTTCAAGAAGATCGTGCTCATCGCCCCCAACTACCCGGCCGGCAAGGATGCGCTCGGCGGCTTCAAGCGCCAGTTCAAGGGCCAGGTGGCCGACGAGCTGTACACCAAGCTGGGCCAGATCGACTACGCCGCCGAGCTCGCGCAGCTGCGCGCGGCCAAGCCCGACTCGATCTACTTCTTCCTGCCCGGCGCGATGGGCATCAACTTCATCAAGCAGTTCGTCGGCGCGGGCCTGTCGAAGGACATCACGCTCGTCACCAGCGGCTTCTCGGCCGACGAAGACGTGATCGGTGCCGTGGGCGAGCCGATGCTCGGCCTGTTCAACACCTCGCACTGGGCGCACGACCTGGACAACGCCGCCAACAAGGCCTTCGTGGCCGCGTTCCGCAAGGAATACAACGGCCGCTACCCGTCGGTGTACGCCGCGCAGGCCTATGACGCGATCCTCGCGATGGACGCCGCCGTGAAGCAATCGGGCGGCAATGCGCAGAACCGCGACGCCGTGGTCGCTGCCCTGAAGAAGGCCAACTACGCCTCGACGCGCGGCACCTTCAAGTACGCCAACAACCACTTCCCCATCGAGAACTTCTACCTGCGCGTGATCGGCAAGGATGCGCAAGGCAAGGTGACGAACAAGCTGATCAACACCGTGCTGACGAACTACGGCGACAGCTACGCCAGCAAGTGCGCAATGAAGTGATGCGGCTCGTTTTTCCATGAGCGGCATCCTCGTCCTCGAGCAATTGCTCAACGGCATCGGCTACGGCTTGATGCTCTTTCTTCTGGCGGCGGGCCTCACGCTGGTGTTCGGCATCATGGACGTGCTGAACCTCGCGCACGGCTCGCTGTTCATGGCCGGCGCCTACGTGGCGGCCGAGGCGCACACGCGCACCGGCTCGTTCGCCGCGGCCATCGTGGTCGCGGTGCTCGTCACCGTGGTGGTGGCGCTGCTCATCGAGGTGCTGCTGATGCGTCGCCTCTACAAGCGCGACCACCTGGCGCAGGTGCTCGCCACCTTCGGCGTGATTTTGGTGGCCGACGACATCGTCAAGATGATCTGGGGCCCCTCGCCCATCATGGCGCCCACGCCGGCCGCGCTCTCGGGCCCGGTCGAGCTGATGGACGGCCTGCCCTACCCCTCGTACCGGCTCGTGATCCTCGCAGGCGGCGTGCTGATGGCGCTGGCGCTGTACGTGCTCGTGAACCACACGCGCATCGGCATGCGGGTGCGCGCGGGCGCGTCCGACCGGCCGATGGCCGAGCTGATGGGCGTGCGCGTGGGCCGCATCTTCAACGGCGTGTTCCTGCTCGGTGCGGCACTCGCTGCACTGGCCGGTGCGCTCATGGGCCCGATCGTCGCGGTGCAGGTGGGCATGGGCGAAGCCATCCTGATTCCGGCGCTGGTGGTGCTGGTGATCGGCGGCATCGGCTCGGTGCGCGGCGCCTTCGTGGCCGCGCTGCTGGTCGGCGTGGTCGACACCATCGGCCGCGCCTTCGTGCCGATGCTGCTGCGCGCCACGCTGCCGCCCGCGACGGCGGCCGACCTGGGGCCGCTGTTCGCCGAGGTCGCGATGTACGCGCTCATGGTCGTCGTCCTGATCTTCCGGCCTTCCGGCCTCTTCTCGGCCCGCGCATGAAATTCTCGTCACGCACCTTCGGCCTCGGGCTGCTCCTCGTGGCGCTCGCGGCCTTTCCGCTGGTCGCGCCGCTGTTCGGTCTCGACTTCTACATCGGCTTCGTGCGGCGCGTGCTCATCGTCGCGCTGGCCGCCGCGAGCCTGAACTTCATCCTCGGCTTCGGCGGCATGGTGGCGCTCGGGCATGCGGGCTTCATCGGCATGGGCGCCTACACGGTGGTGGCGCTCAGCGACGCCGGCGTGATGTCGGCCTGGATCCTGTGGCCCATGGCCGCGCTGGTGGCCGGCCTCGTCGCCGCGCTGATCGGCACGGTGGCGCTGCGCACGCGCGGCGTGTACTTCATCATGACCACGCTGGCTTTTGCGCAGATGCTGTACTTCGTCGTCGTGTCGCTGCGCAAGTACGGCGGCGACGACGGCTACACGCTGATGTCGCGCCCCACGCTGCTGCCGGGCCTGGACCTGGGCAACGAATCGACCTTCTACTGGGTGGTGCTCGCGGTGGTGGCGCTCGCGCTGTGGTGGCTGCACCGCGCCACGCAGGCGCGCTTCGGCCATGCGCTGATGGGCATCCGCGACAACGAGACGCGCATGCGCGCGCTGGGCTACCCGGTGTTCCGGCTGCAGCTCGTCGGCTTTGCGGTCTCGGGCGCGATCGCCGGTCTGGCCGGCGCGCTGCTGGCCGGCGGCAACGGCTTCGTGAGCCCCGCGACCATGCACTGGACGCAGTCGGCCACGCTGGTGGTGATGGTCGTCATCGGAGGCCTCGGCCGCAGCTGGGGCGGGCCGGTGGGCGCCGTGGTCTGGCTGGTGCTCGAGGAAGTGCTCAAGCAGCACACCGAACACTGGCACATGCCGCTGGGCCTGCTGCTGATCGCCGTCGCCCTCTGGGCTCCGCGCGGCTTGGCCGCACTGTCCACGAAACGCCGCACGGTCGCAGCAGCAGCGGCCTCCGCTGCAACTGCCGCAGGGAGTGCCAAGCCATGAGCCTTTTCAGAATCGAAGGGTTGGTCAAGCGCTTCGGCGGCCTGCTGGCGACCGACCATGTGAACCTCACGGTGGAGCGCGGCGAAGTGCATGCGCTCATCGGTCCCAACGGCGCGGGCAAGACCACGCTGGTGAACCTCATCACCGGCCTGCTCGAAGCCGACGCGGGCCGACTGATGCTCGACGGGCAGGACATCACGGCCTACAAGGACCACCAGCGCGTGGCGGCCGGCATGTCGCGCTGCTTCCAGGTGACGCGCGTGTTCGCGAAAGAAACCGTGCACGACAACCTGATGCTCGCGGCGCAGGCCCATGCGGGCAGCAGCCTGCGCTTTCTCGCGCCGCGCGCCAACGAACGCGCGCTGGTCGACCGTGCCCACGCACTGGCCGACCGCGTGGGCCTGGGCAGCGAGCGCCACCGCATCGCGGGCACGCTGCCGCACGGCGCGCAGCGCGCGCTCGACGTGGCACTGGCGCTGGCCGCCGAACCCAAGCTGCTGCTGCTCGACGAGCCGATGGCGGGCATGGGCCCCGACGAGTCGGCGCGCATGGTCGATCTCATCGAATCGCTGCGCGAATCGATGGCCATCCTGCTCATCGAGCACGACATGGACGCCGTGTTCCGCCTCGCCAACCGCCTCACGGTGCTGGTGCAGGGCAAGGTGCTCATGAGCGGCACGGCCGACGAAGTGCGGGGCCACCCCGATGTGCAGGCCGTGTACCTCGGCACCGAAGCAGAAGGGCATCTATGACTCCCCCCCAGGCTACGCGCACTTCGTGTCGCTTCGCCAACCCCCTACCGGGGGCAACACCTGCGGCCCGGCAAAGCCGGTTCCGCGGTGTTCCTGGCCTTGTGGCCTGTCTCGCACTTTCGCGTGCGACGAGGTATTGAGATGCTGTTAGAAGCTACATCCATCGAAGCCGGCTACGGCGCCAGCCAGGTGCTGTTCGGCATCGACGTGCGCGTCGGTGCGGGCGAAGTGATGGCGCTGCTGGGCCGCAACGGCATGGGCAAGAGCACGCTGCTGAAGGTGCTGACCGGCACGATCGCGCCGATGCGCGGCGGCGTGCAGTTCTGCGGCGCGGCCATCGGCGGCCACCGGCCCGACGCCATCGCGCGGCGCGGCATGGCCATCGTGCCCGAGGGGCGCCACGTGTTCCCCAACCTCAGCGTGGACGAGCACCTGCGCGCCTTCGCACGGCCCCGCCCCGGCAGCGCGCCGCGCTGGACCGTCGAGGCGCTGTACAAGCTCTTTCCGCGCCTGTCGGAACGCAAGGCCAACGCGGGCAACCAGCTCTCGGGCGGCGAGCAGCAGATGCTGGCCATTGCGCGTGCGCTGTCGACGCACCCGCGCCTGCTGATCCTCGACGAAGCCACCGAAGGCCTGGCCCCGGTGATCCGCGAGGAGATCTGGCACTGCATCGCCACGCTCAAGTCCGAAGGCGAAGCGATCCTGGTGGTCGACAAGTACGTGCAGCGCCTGCTGCCGCTGGCCGACCGCCACATGATCCTCGAGCGCGGACGCGTGGTGTGGCAGGGCGACTCGGCCGCGCTCGACGCCGACCGGTCGCTGTGGACGCGCTACCTGGGCGTCTGAACGCGGGCCGCGTTCGTTTTATTCGGGCGCGGCGTCGAGTTTCAGGATGAGTTCGCGGCTGGCCTGATTGAGCCCGACGACCTCCACCACGCTGCCGTGCTTGCGCAGCCGCTCGACCACCTTGGTCAGCGCGGTCACGGCGGTCACGTCCCAGAAGTGCGCCTGCGTCACGTCGATGCGCACGGGTGCACCGTCGACCTCGCGCACGTCGAAGGCGTCGACCAGCATGTCGGCCGAGGCGAAGAACACCTGGCCCGTCACACGGTAGACGCGCGTGCCGCCTTCTTCCACTTCGGCCTGCACCTGCAGCAGCCGCGCGACCTTGAAGGTGAAGAACACGCCGCTGAGCATCACGCCGCCGGCCACGCCCGCGGCGAGGTTGTCGGTGGCGACGGTGACGGCCACCGTCGCGAGCATCACGGCACTCGACATGCGCGGGTGCCGCACCAGCGTGCGCAGCGAGCCCCAGTCGAAGGTCGAGGCCGACACCATCACCATGATCGCGACCAGCGCCGCCACCGGCACCTGCGACACCCAGGGCTTGAGCAGCACCATGAGGATCAGCAGGAAGACACCGGCGAACAGCGTCGACAGCCGCCCGCGCCCGCCGTAGCGCACGTTGCTCACGGTCTGGCCGATCATTCCGCAGCCCGCGATGCCGCCGAAGCAACTGGCCGCGACGTTGGCGATGCCCAGGCCGCTGCACTCGCGGTTCTTCGAGCTCGGCGTGTCGGTGAGTTCGTCGACCACGCTTGCGGTCATCATCGATTCGAGCAGGCCGACCATCGCGATCGCGAAGGCCGGCAGCGCGATGATGCGCAGCGTCTCCAGCGTGAGCGGCACCGAGGGGAACGCGAACGTGGGCAGCGCATCGGGCAAGTGCCCGAGGTCGGCCACGGTCTTGAGCGGCAGGCCGAGCCACTGGCCCACCAGCGTCACGACCACAATGCACACCAGCGGCGACGGCACCGCGGTCGTCAGGCGCGGCAGCAGGTAGATGATGGCCAGCCCGAGCCCGACCATGGCCCAGGTCGCGATGTTGGCGCCGATGAAGTGCGGCATCTGCGCCGCGAAGATCAGGATGGCGAGTGCGTTGACGAAGCCGGTGCGCACCGACGACGACACGAAGCGCATCAGCACGCCGAGGCGCAGCAGGCCGAACACGATCTGCATCGCGCCCGCCAGCACGCCCGCGGCCAGCAGGTACGGCAGGCCGTGCGCATGCACCAGCGGCGCGGCCACCAGCGCCACCGAACCGGCCGCGGCCGACACCATGGCCGGCCGGCCGCCGGTGAAGGCGATCACGAGGCCGATGACGAACGAGGCGAAAAGGCCGACCGCCGGGTCCACGCCGGCGACGAAGGAAAAGGCGATGACCTCAGGGATGAGCGCGAAGGTGGCGACGGCGCCGGCCATCAGCTCGCGGGGAATGCTCGGGCACCACTCGGTGCGCAGGCGACTGTGGGTAGAAGACATGGGAAGCGGCAACAGTCCGCGGGCGTCGCAAGGGGCGCCGCGATGCGGAACAGGAAAAAGAGAAGGAGGGCCGGCGTGCGGCCTCCGTGCGGATGGCGACGGCCGGGAGCCGCCGCGCTTCACGCCGCCCGCGTCAGGGAGGCGTCGGCCGCGAGCAGCCCGACTGCCGGCGGCGGATGGGGAAGCGGGGCATCCGGGAACACATGGGCGCCGATTGTAGGGAGCGCCGTTGCTCAGAAGGCGTGAATGAATCCGGCGTGGCCGAGCAGCCCGCCCAGGCGCGCCCCATCAAGGCGCAAAGCGCAGCCATAGCTCGGGCTATGGCGAGCATTTGCAACGCAGAGGGGGCGTGTCTGGGTGGGATGAGCGGGCATGACGGGTTCGTTCACGCCTTCTTAGTTCAGACCGAACGCGTGATGCCGCCGTCCACGCGCAGGTTCTGCCCCGTGATGTAGCCCGCGCCCTCGGAGGCCAGGAAGCCGATGGTGGCGGCGATCTCGGCGCTGCGGCCGTAGCGGCCCATCGGGATGCGCTCGCGGAACACGTCCTTCTCGGGCAGGCTGTCGATGAAGCCGGGCAGCACGTTGTTCATGCGCACGTTGTGCTTCGCATACTGGTCGGCGAAGAGCTTGGTGAAGGCCGCAAGGCCGGCGCGGAACACGCCCGAGGTCGGGAACACGGGGTCGGGCTCGAAGGCCGCGAAGGTCGAGATGTTGATGATCGCGCCGCCGCCCTGCTTCACCATGTGCGGCGCCACGAGGCGCGCGGGTCGCACGGCGCTCAGGAAGTAGACGTCCATGCCGCGGTGCCAGTCGTCGTCGCTGATCTCCAGGATCGGCGCGCGCGGGCCATGGCCGGCGCTGTTCACGAGCACGTCGATGCGGCCCCATTCGGCGATGACCTTGTCGACGAGGCGTTTGACGTCGTCGTTCGACTGGTTGGAACCCGTGACGCCGATGCCGCCGAGTTCCTGCGCCAGCGCCTCGCCCTTGCCCGACGAGGACAGGATGGCCACGCGAAAGCCGTCGTCTGCGAGCTTGCGCGCTGCGGCGGCGCCCATGCCGCTGCCGCCGGCGGTGACGATGGCTACTTTTTGGGGGGTGTCTGAAGGCATGCGGGCTCCTTGGGTTCGTTCATTCGAAACACGCATTGTGGCGAGGGCGCTGTGGGCTGAGGGCTCTCGGGGGGAATGCTTAGTGGGGGTTGCTTTCGGGGCGCGTGCACAGGCCACCGGGTACTTCCCTCCGCGAATGTCCCCCGGGCTTCGCCCTCCTCCTGATATTGTTTAATCCGCTCCTACCGCGCTAAAGGGAGCCCGTTCGGTGAACCCCGATCTCCTCCTTGGGCCGACCAGCCCGCAATCAAGACTGGG
>NZ_CALRZC010000019.1:0-65844 GCF_943372545.1 Variovorax sp. YR752
TTGATGTCGAAGGTCTGGTCGTAGAGCGCGTCGCTGTGCGCGGCCAGCGGCGCGGTCTGGAGCACGCCGGCGTTGTTGACCAGCACATCGACCGGGCCGAACTGCGCCTCGACGGTGTCGAACATGGCACGCACCGCGTCGGCGTTCGCCACGTCGGCCTGCACCGCGAGGGCGCGGGCGCCGGTGGCCATCAGTTCGGCCACCAGCGCTTTGGCCGGCGCGGCGCCCGAGGCGTAGTTGACGGCGATGGCGAAACCGTCGGCGGCGAGCCGGCGTGCAACGGCGGCGCCGATGCCGCGCGATGCGCCGGTGACGAGGGCGACGCGGGCGGAAAGAGAAGAAGGAGAAGAAGAAGTGGCGGTGTTCATGGCGCGATTCCTTGGGGTGGTGAGTGGATGTAGCGAATGGTCGGCCATTCCACTCAAAAGATAATCAGCGCAAAATCGTCAATAAAATTCCATTTACTTAAACAATAGGCACGAAGGCTGACGCCATGGACCGCTTCCAGGAAATGCAGGCCTTCGTGCGCATCGCCGAGCGCCAGAGCTTCACGCAGGCCTCGGACGACCTGCAGATTCCGCGCGCCACCCTCACCACGCTGATCCAGCGGCTCGAATCGCGCCTGGGCGCGCGGCTGCTCGAACGCACCACGCGCACCGTGCGCCTCACGCAGGACGGCGAGGCCCACTACCAGCGCTGCGTGCGGCTGCTGGCGGACGTGGAAGAGGCCGAGGGCGCGTTCACCCACGCGGCGCCCAAGGGCCTGCTGCGCGTGAACCTGCAGGGAACGCTGGCGCGGCACTTCGTGGTGCCGGCGCTGCCCGGTTTTCTGGCTCGCCACCCGCAGCTGCAACTGCACATCGCCGAGGACGACCGGCTGGTCGACCTCGTGCGCGAAGGCGTCGACTGCGTGCTGCGCGCCGGCCCGCTGCAGGACTCATCGATGGTCGCGCAGCGCGTGGCGCTGCTGCCGCAGGTGACCGTCGCGAGCCCCGCCTACCTGGCGGCGCACGGCCACCCGACCGACCTCTCGGCACTGGCCTCGCACCGCGCGGTGCACTACGTGTCGAGCAGCACGGGCAAGGCGCTGCCCCTCGAGTTCACGGTTGACGGCCAACTCCGGCCCGTGCAGCTGGCCGCCACCGTGTCGGTGACCGGCGCCGACCTGTACACGGGCGCCGCCGTCGCCGGCCTCGGGCTGGTGCAGGTGCCGCGCTACCGCGTGGCGGCCGAGCTGGCGGACGGGCGCCTGCAAGCGGTGCTGCCCGACTTCGCGCCGCCGCCGATGCCGGTCTCGGTGCTGTACCCGCAGAACCGGCAGCTGTCGTCGCGGGTGCGGGTGTTCACGCAGTGGCTGCGCGGTCTCTTTGAAGCGGCGGCTTCCTGACCCTGATGACTTTCGCCCTTCCCTTCCGGGGGAGGGCGGGGTGGGGGCCAGCGGCGTATCGAGTACCCGCAGCTTTGCAAAGGCCACGAGCCCCCATCCCGGCCTTCCCCCGGGAGGGGAAGGAGCAAGACAGTCCCCTCAACAGGCCGATGACTCCAACGCCGCGGCGCCAGCGTCGGCATGCGTCTCGCCGCGCAAGAACACAAACACCACCACCGCCGTCAACACCGTCACCCCAGCCAGCACGCACAGCAGCGTCCCGAACGCCACGCCATACGCGTGCAGCAGCGCTGCGCGTTCCATGCCCGGCAGCAAAGCCAGCGCCTGCGCCAGATCGCCCGTCGCCACGCGCTGCGCCGCCTGCGACACCGCCACGGACGAAGGCGACGACACCCCCAGCTGCAGCGCCACCAGCGCCGTGAGCCCCGCCCCCACCAGTGCCAGCGCGATGCCCTCCCCCGCGACCCGCACGGTGTTGAAGATGCCCGACGCCATGCCCGCCCGTTCGCGCGGCACGACGCTCACGGCCAGGCCGTCCATCAGTCCCCAGGGCAGGCCGATGCCCGCACCGATCAACAGCAACGGACCCACGAGACCGTGCAAGGACGTGCCCGGCGCGCAGCGGCTGAGCCACACGAGCCCCACCGCGCACGCCAGCAGCCCCACGGCCGAAATCACGCCCGCCGAAAACCGGTGTGCAAGCCACGCCGCCAGCGTCGGCACGATGAGGATCGGCCCCGACAGCGCGAACATGAAACCGCCCGCCTCCAGCGCGCTGCGCCCTTCGAGCCCGATGAAGCGGATCGGCAGCAGCACCAGCAGTACGACAAAGCCATAGGCCGGCGCCGCGGCCAGCAGTTGCACGCCGACGAAGCGCGGAAAGCGGAACAGCGACAGGTCGAGCATCGGATGCGCCACGCGCCGCTCGATGGCGATGAAGGCCGCACCCATCGCCAGCGCGCCGGCCAGCGCCGCGAGCACCCACGGGCTGGCCCAGCCGCTGTCGGGCGCCTGCAGCACGCCCAGCGTGAGCAGGCTCAGCGCGGCCGTGAAGCTGAGCGTGCCCGGCACGTCCAGCCCCATCGCCTGCGGATTGCGCGACTCGCGCATGCGCGGCGCCGCCAGGCCCAGCGCGACGAGGCTCACGGCGCCAGGGCTCAGCATCACGGCGTGCCAGCCGACGGTGTCGGCCAGCCAGCCCGAGAGGATCGATCCGCACGACAGCCCCACGCCGAACGACGTGCCGATGAGGCTGAACGCCCGCAGCCGCGCCGGCCCGTCGAACAACTGCGCCAGCGCCGCCGTGCCCGCCGCGAAGGCCGCCGCCGAGCCCAGCCCCTGCACGGCGCGCGCGAGATCGAAGGCGACGATGCCCGGCGCCAGCGTGAGCAGCGCGCTGCTCAACGCCACCACCGCCAGGCCCAGCAGGAAGACGCGCTTGCGCCCGTACGCATCGGCCAGCGCGCCGGCCGCCATCAGCGTGGCGCCGAAGCTCAGCATGAAGGCGTTGGTGACCCAGTTGAGTTGCACCGGCGTGCCGCCCAGCGTGTCGCGGATCGCGGGCAGCACCACGGCCGGGCCGGTGAAGCTCAGCGGCATGCCGAGCGCGGCCAGGCAGACGGCGGCGAGCAGCCAGGCTTTGTTGGAATCGGGGGAAGACATCGGAAGGCTTTCACGCGAGAGGAAGACAAAAGGGGAAATGCGTGCAGTGACGATAAAAAGGATTCAATGAAACGAAAATAGGGCCTCAGATCCTCACACTGCCAACCTAAAGTTGCCAATCAAGCCCATGGACAGCTTCAGCGGACTCGAATCCTTCGTGCGGGCGGCCGACCTGCAGAGCTTTGCGCGGGCGGGCCGCGACCTGGGCATCTCGGCCTCGGCGGTGGGCAAGAACGTCGCGCGGCTCGAGGCGCAGATGGGCGTGCGCCTGTTCCACCGCACCACGCGGCAGGTACGGGTCACGGCCGAGGGCGCGATGTTCCACGAGCGCTGTCGCCGCATCCTCGACGAGCTCGGCGATGCGCGCGCCATGCTGCAGGACGCCGTCGCCACGCCGCGTGGCCGCCTGCGCGTGAGCCTGCCGACCATCGGCTACCGCTTTCTGCTGCCGATCCTGCCGGCGTTCAAGGCGCGCTACCCCGAGATCGAACTTGACCTCGACTTCAACGACCGGCTGGTCGATGTGGTGGCCGAAGGCGTCGACGTGGCGATCCGCAGCGGCGAGCTGGTCGACTCACAGCTCGTGGCGCGCCGGCTCGGCCCGTTCAGCTTCGTGCTCGCGGCCTCGCCGGCCTACCTCGCGGAGCACAGCAAGCCGCAGGTGCCGGCCGACCTCGTGCGCCACAGCTGCCTGCGCTACAAGTTCGTGACCGGCGGAAAGATCGAAGACTGGGACCTGCCCGGCCTGCCACCCCAGTTGCCGCCGGGCCTGGTCTGCAACAACATGGAAGCCATGCTGGGCGCCGCGGTTGCGGGCCTGGGCATTGCGTACATGCCCGACTTTCTGGCGCGCGATGCGCTGCGCCGTGGTGAGCTGCAGCGCGTGCTGGCGCCGCACCTCGTGCGGCAAGGGCAGTTCTCGGCGCTGTGGCCGTCGAGCCGGCAGCTGTCGCCGAAGGTGCGGGCGTTTGTCGATTTCGCGAGTGAACACATGTTCACTGCGACCGCCGACGAAGAAGAGAAAGACAACCGCCCGCCGCGCCGCTGAACGGCGGGCGGGGCGGGTGCGTCAGGCCGCGACCGCGAGGTCGGGCGCTTCGACCGGCAGCGGAGCTGCCGCAGTCACGACAGTGGCGGGCTGCGGTTGCACCGGTGCAGCCGTGCGGCCCCACAGCGCCGCCAGTGCGTCCAGCGGGAACAGCGTGCGCGCGTCCTCCGGCGTCGCCGCGCGCACCGTGGTGCCCGTCACGTCGTCGATGTGGGCCGCGCGCACGGCGTCGGGCCGGTGCGCCGGCACCATGAACGGCGAGTGCGTGGTGTAGAGGATCTGGTGGCCGAAGTCGTTCTCCAGGTGCGCGAGCAGGTCGGCCTGCGAGCGCGCATGCAGATGCAGCCCGGGCTCGTCGAGCAGCAGCACGACCTCACCGGATGCAACGCCCCGGGTGCCGGCGAAGAACGCGATGTAGAACGAGAAGAACCACTGGAAGCCGCGGCTGCGCTCGTCCAGGTTCACTTCGACCTCGTAGGCGCCGTTCGGGTCCGACACCAATGTCTCCAGGTGCTGCCCGTCGAGGTTGAAGCGGATCTTGAGCGGGCGGTCCTTCCACAACCGGCGGATCTCGGCGGTCACGACGGCACCGGCACGGTTCACCAGCTGATTGCGCGTCGCCAGATCGTTCTTCGCCAGCAGGTCCTGCAGCTGCTGCGGATCGAGCCCCGCCACCTGGCACAGCTTCTCGAAATTGCGCTCGCCCGCCGTACGCTCGCCCCAGCCCTTGCGCGTGAGGTACTCGGCAATGTTCTGGCGGCCGGGCAGCGACGCGTAGTCCTCGACGTAGATGAAGCGCGGCAGTTTCTCCAGCACCCAGGCGTGGGCGCGGGCCAGCGCGGGCTGGTCGTTGTCGATCGTGCGTGCCAGCTCTTCGAGCTCGGTCAGCATCTGCGCCTGCTTGTCGGCGATCTCGGCGCCGGCCGTGGCCAGCGCCTGACGCAGCGCCTGCAGTGCCAGCAGCGCGCCGGCCGACCACTTCACGAAGTCGGGGCTCGGGATCATCGCGGCGTCGAAGGCGTCGGCCTCGTGTTCGAGCGGTGCCTTCAGTTCGTCGGCGACCTTCTCTACCGCAGCCTTGACGGCGGGCACGATCTTGCGGACCTTGGCCTTGATGTCGCTCACGTCGATCGACAGCGGGCCCAGGCCCTCGAAGCCGGTCGTGCGCGTGGCGCCGTAGCCGCGGCCGGCCGTGACCTGGCGCACGCCGGCGGCGCGCGGCAGGATGGCGGCGAGCGCCAGTTGTTCGGAAGCGTCCAGGTCCCAGCGCGTGTGCACGACGGGGGTGTCGTCGGTGCATTCGTCCAGGCGGCGGTGCCGCGGAAAGTCCTTGATGGGGCTGAGTGCCGTGAGCCCGTCGGTCGGGTTCAGGCTGTGCAACGCGCGCAGCAGGTTCGATTTGCCGCTGTCATTTCGGCCGAGGATCGCGGTGATCTGGGAGGAATCGATGGAGCCGCTGTCGTGGATCGAGCGATAGTTGGTGATCTGGAATGACGCCAAGCGCATGCAGGAATTTCTCTTCTGAATTGGATACGGGGCCGGGGAATGTATTGCATCCCCGGCCCCGTCCTGCCGATCGCGGAAGAAAAAAACTGTACGGCGCTGTCGCTGTGCCGCCCTACTCGGCCGCTCGGCGCAGCGTGTCGACCACCGGCCGGCGCAGCACGTCGCGCAAGCCCCACCACCCCGCCGCCAGCGCGAGCACCGCGCCGGCCAGCGCGCCCGCCACCGGCACGAGCGGCGAAGCGGTCCAGGTGAACTCGAACACGTAGCGCGCCAGCCCCCAGCCGATCACCGAGGCCACGATGCTCGCGAGGAAGCCCGCCAGCAGGCCGACGCCGATCAGCTCGGCGCGCTGCACCTGCCGCAGCAAGCTGGCGCGGGCGCCCACGGCGCGCATCACGGCGAACTCGCGCGCACGCTCTTCGCGCGTGGCGGTGACGGCGGCGAACAGCACCACCAGCCCGGCCGCGAGCGTGAAGCCGAACAGGAACTCGACCGCGCGGATCACCTGGTCGAGCACGCGCTGCACCTGGTTGATGGTGGCGCTCATATCGACGTTGGTCACGTTGGGGAAGCTGCGCACCAGCGCGTTGTCGAAGCCGCGCGTCTCGGGCGCGCGGAAGGCGCCCATGTAGGTCACGGGCACGTCGGCCAGCGAGGCCACGGTGTACATCACGAAGAAGTTGGCGTGCAGCGAGCCCCAGTCGACCTTGCGCAGCGAGGTGATGCGCGCGTCGTTCTGCATGCCGCCGATGTCGAAGCGCAGGGTGTCGCCGAGCTTCAGGCCCAGCGTCTCGGCCAGGCCTTCTTCCACGCTCACCTCGTTCTTCGCCTCGGGCGTCCAGGCACCGGCGGTGACGGCGTTGTGCGCGGGCGCGGCGGTGCTGTTGCTCAGGTTGAACTCGCGGTCGACCAGGCGCTTGGCGCGGTCCTCGGTGTAGTCGTCGGGCGTCACGGGCTTGTCGTTGATCGCCACCAGCCGGCCGCGGATCATCGGGTACCAGTCGAACTTGGCGACGCCCGCGTCGCGCAGCGTCTTCTGAAACGCGTCGCTCTGCTCGGGCATCACGTTGATGACGAAGCGGTTGGGCGCATCGGGCGGCGTGGCCTTGCGCCAGCTCGCGACGAGGTCGGTGCGCAGCAGCACCAGCAGCACCAGCGCCAGCAGGCCCACGGCGAGTGCGCTGACCTGCACCACGGCGTAGGCCGGCCGCGCCGAAATCTGCCGCGTGGCCAGCACCAGCCAGCGCGGCGCAGTCGTTTCGTTGACGCTGCGGCGCAGCACCTTCACGGCCAGCCAACTCAGGAGCGCGAACACGGCCACGGCGCCGGCGAAGCCGCCGACCGCAATGAGGCCCAGCTTGATGTCGCTGCTGGCCGCCATCAGCAGCGCCGCGAAACCCGCCACGCCGATGCCGAGCACGGCGAGCGACGCGGGCTTGAGCCCGCCCACGTCGCGGCGGATCACGCGCAGCGGCGGCACGCGCGCCAGCTGCAGCACCGGCGGCAGGCCGAAGGCGAACAGCAGCGTGAGCCCCATGCCCAGGCCGAAGGCCACGGGCCACAGCGTGGCGGCGGGCAAGGCGGTCTCGACCAGCCCAGCCAGCAGCAGCACGAACACATAGTGAACGGCGAAGCCGATGGCCACGCCGATCGCGCTGGCCACGGTGCCGATCACGGCGAACTCGAAGGCGTAGGCCGCGGCGATGGTGCGCTGGCTCTGGCCGAGCACGCGCAGCATCGCGCAGTCGTCCAAGTGGCTGGCCGCGAAGCCGCGCGCGGCCAGCGCCACGGCCACGGCCGACAGCAGCGCCGCGAGCAGCGCGACGAGGCTCAGGAATTTCTCGGCGCGGTCCAGCGTCTGGCGCATCTCGGGCCGGCCGCCCTCAAAGGAGTCGAGCCGCACGCCGCGCAGCTCGCCCTTCTTGATGGTCGCCTCGGCCCAGTCGCTGAAGCGCTTCACGGCGGCATCGTCGCCCGCCACGGCGTAGCGGTAGCCCACGCGGCTGGCCGGCTGCACGAGGCCGGTGCGCGCCACGTCGGCCTGGTTGAGCATCACGCGCGGCGAAAAACTCATGAAGCCCGCGCCCCGGTCGGGCTCGAGCGTGATCACGCGGCCCACGCGCAGGCCGGTGTCACCCAGCAGCAGCGTGTCGCCGACCTTCAGGCCCAGCGAGTCGAGCAGCGAAGCATCGACCCAGACCTCGCCAGAAGCCGGCACGTCGCGCGTCACGGTGCCCGCGCCCTCGGCCGTGGTGGCCGTCTGCAGGTTGCCGCGCAGCGGGTAGCCCGGCGTCACGGCCTTCAGGGCCACGAGCTTGCTCGCGCCGCCCTGCGCCTCTTCGGCCCGCGCCATGGTGGGAAAGCCGAAGGTGCCGGTGCCCGCGAGGCCGAGCGATTGCGCCTGCGTGATGAAAGCTTCGGGCGTCGGGTTGTCGCTCACGATCACCGCGTCGCCGCCCAGCAGCTGGCGCGCATCGCGCTGCAATCCGCCCTGCAGCCGGTCGGCAAAGAAGCCGACCGCCGTGAGCGCGGCCACGGCCAACACCACGGCCACGATCAAGAGGCGCAGCTCGCCGGCGCGCAGGTCGCGCCAGAGCGTGCGCCAGCCAAGGCGAAGGGAAGCATTCATGGCGCGAACGATAGCCGACGCCTACCGGCAATGGCGGACTCAAGGGTTATTTGTGCCGCGCCGGAGCTCTGCCCTTGTCTGGCTCCTTCCCCTTCCGGGGGAAGGTTGGGATGGGGGCACGCGGCGTTCGCACGATGGCTGTGCCTGATCGAACGCCGCGTGCCCCCACCCCTGCCCTCCCCCAGCGGGGGAGGGAGAAACACGGGGGCCTACGGCAGCACGACGAGACCCGGCGCGCCAGCTTCGACACTGCCGATGACCGCCGCCTGCCCGAAGCCCTCCTGCCGGAAGATCTCCAGCACCGCCTCGGCCGCCTCGGGCGCGCAGCTCACGAGCAAGCCCCCCGACGTCTGCGGATCGGTCATCAACGCCTGCGCCGTGGCCGGCAGGCCTTCATGCAATTGCACGTCGCCGCCATACCCCGCCCAGTTGCGCCCCGACGCGCCAGTGACCAGCCCACCGGCCGCCATCGCGATCACGTTGTCCAGCAGCGGCACGCGCGACCATTCGACCACCGCCGTGAGCCCCGCGCCGCGCGCGAGTTCGAGCGTGTGGCCGGCCAGGCCGAAGCCGGTGACGTCGGTCAGCGCATGCACACCGTCGAGCGCCGAGAGCGCGATGCCCGGCGTGTTGAGTTTGGTGGTGTTCTCGATCAGCTGGCGGTAGCCGGCCTCGGACAGCTGCTGCTTTTTGAGCGCCGCCGACAGCACGCCCACGCCCAGCGGCTTGCCGAGCACCAGCACGTCGCCCGCCCGCGCGTCGGCGTTGCGCCGTACGCGCTTCGGGTGCACCAGCCCCATCGCGACCAGCCCGTAGATCGGCTCGACCGAATCGATGGTGTGGCCGCCCGCAATGGGAATGCCGGCCGCGCGGCACACGTCCTGCCCGCCACGCACGATCTCGGCGATGACCTCCACCGGCAGTTCGTTGATCGGCATGGCGACCAGCGCCAGCGCCATGATCGGGCGCCCGCCCATTGCGTAGACATCGCTGATCGCGTTGGTCGCGGCGATGCGCCCGAACTCGTAGGGGTCGTCCACGATGGGCATGAAGAAGTCGGTGGTGGCGATCAGCGCCTGCTCGTCGTTGAGCCGGTAGACTGCCGCGTCGTCGGCGGTCTCGATGCCGACCATGAGTTCGGGCGGAATCAGCCCGCCCCCATGGTGGCGCAGGATCTGCGACAGCACGCCCGGCGCGATCTTGCAGCCGCAGCCGCCCCCATGCGAGAAGCTGGTGAGCCGCAGCG
The DNA here is from genome assembly GCF_943372545.1 of Variovorax sp. YR752. Taxonomy (NCBI): domain Bacteria; kingdom Pseudomonadati; phylum Pseudomonadota; class Betaproteobacteria; order Burkholderiales; family Comamonadaceae; genus Variovorax; species Variovorax sp. YR752. The sequence continues at coordinate 9,479 of NZ_CALRZC010000019.1, forward strand.
GCGCCAACGGATTCAGGAGCTTGGAAGGTGCGGCTTCGATCATGGCGGCGGGTCGGTCGAATGGAACAAGCCGCAATTATCGAAGCCCGCGCCACCGTCTGCCTGCATACCCGAACACACCCTTTTCTTTCTTCTCCACTGAACGCTTCACTCACACCATGCAAACGAAACAAACCGTGTCCCGCCTGGCGATCGCCCTCGCCCTGTCCCTCACCGCCATGGGCGCCTTCGCCCAGGGCGTGCTGCGCGTGTCGGCCATTCCCGACGAAGCGCCCACCGAGCTGCAGCGCAAGTTCACGCCGCTGGGCGACTACCTGAAGAAGGAAACCGGCATGGACGTGCAGTTCACGCCCGTGACCGACTACGCCGCCGTGGTCGAAGGCCTGGCGACGAACAAGATCGACATGGCCTGGCTCGGCGGCTTCACCTTCGTGCAGGCGCGCATCCGCACCAACGGCGGCGCGGTGCCGATCGTGCAGCGCGCGGAAGACGAGGTGTTCACCAGCAAGTTCATCGTGCCGATCGACAGCCCCGCCAAGACCCTGGCCGACCTGAAGGGCAAGACCTTTGCCTTCGGCGCGCCCTCGTCCACCTCGGGCAGCCTGATGCCGCGCTACTTCCTGCTGCAGGCCGGCATCAATCCCGAGAAGGACTTCAAGACCGTCGCGTTCTCGGGCGCGCACGACGCCACCGTGGCCTTCGTGGCCGCCTCGCGCGCCGAAGCGGGCGTGCTCAACGCCTCGGTGTGGGACAAGCTGGTCGAGTCGAAGAACCCCAACGCCGCCAAGGTGCGCGTGCTCGCGACCACGCCGACCTACTACGACTACAACTGGACCGTGCGCCCGGGCCTGGACGCGGCGCTGCAGAAGAAGCTGACCGATGCATTCCTGAAGCTCGACCCCACCAACCCGGCGCACAAGGAGATCATGGCGCTGCAGCGTGCGAGCAAGTTCATCCCCACCAAGTCGTCGAACTACGACGGCATCGAGACGGCGGGCAAGTCGGCGGGCCTGATCAAGTAAGCGGACTGCGCGGATGAGTTTTTCGCTCGACGGCGTGGGCGTCGTCCACCCCAACGGCCAGCGCGCACTGGCCGGCGTGACGCTGGCCGCGCACAACGGCGAGCGCATCGCTGTCATCGGGCCCTCGGGCGCGGGCAAGACCACGCTGCTGCGCGTGCTCGGCGCCGCGCTGCGGCCCGGCGAAGGCGAGGTGCAGGCGCTGGGCCAGCAGCCGTGGCGACTGCCGGCGCGTGCGCTCAAGCAGCTGCGCGCGCGCATCGGCACCGTGCACCAGGCGCCGCCGATCGCGCCGCGCCTGCGCGTGGTCACGGCCGTGCTCGCGGGCCGGCTCGGCCAGTGGTCAGTGCCGCGCGCGCTGGGTTCGCTGTTCTACCCGTTCGACATCGCGGGCGCGCACGCGGCGCTGGCCCGGCTCGCGCTCGAAGACCGGCTGTTCGACCGCTGCGACCGCCTCTCGGGCGGCCAGCTGCAGCGCGTGGGCATCGCGCGCGTGCTGTACCAGCGCCCCGCGCTGCTGCTGGCGGACGAACCGGTGTCCGCGCTCGACCCCACGCTGTCGCACGCGGCCGTGGGCCAGCTGGTCGCGCAGAGCGAATCGACCGGCGCCACGCTGGTCGCGTCGCTGCACGCGGTCGACCTGGCGTTGCGCTGGTTTCCACGCATCGTGGGCATGCGCGACGGGCAGGTCGCCTTCGACCTGCCGGCCGCCGAAGTGACGCCGGCGCTGCTCGAGGCGCTCTATGCGAGCGAAGGCGGCGTGGCGACGCAAGGGCCGCTGCCGGTCGCGCCGCAGATCGGCACCGCAGAGCCGGCCTTCCATCGGCCGGACTGCCCGTGACCGCGACAACGACGCTGTCGTCTCCCGCCCTGCGCGATCCGCAGGCGGGCCGTCGGCTGGCCGGCTGGCTCGCGGCGCTGGTCATCGCGTGGCCGGTGCTCGCGCTCTCCGAATTCAAGCCGTGGGCGCTGTTCGGCAGCGGGCAGCTCGCCGTCATCGGCGGCTTTCTCGCGGGCTTCTTTCCGCCTGACGGTTCACCGGCCTTTCTCGCGCTGCTCGCCAAGGCCACGCTCGAGACGCTGGCCATGGCCACGGCCGGCACGGCCATGGCGCTGCTGATCGGCGCGCCGCTGGGCTTCGTGACCACGCGCGCGCTCTCCATCTCGCGCATCGGACCCGGCCCCGGCCGGCTGCAGGCCGGCATCGTCCGCCAAGCAGCGCGCTGGCTGCTGATGGTGCTGCGCGCCATTCCCGAGATCGTGTGGGCGCTGCTGTTCGTGCGCGCGCTCGGGCTCGGCCCCGCGGCCGGCGTGCTGGCGCTGGCCATCACCTACGGCGGCATGCTCGGCAAGGTCTACGCCGAGATCCTCGAGTCGACCGACACGCGCCCCGCGCGCGCGCTGCTCGAAAGCGGCAGCGGCCGGCTCGCGGCGCTGTGCTACGGCCTGCTGCCGCACACGGCGCAGGAGCTGGCCTCGTACACCGTGTACCGCTGGGAATGCGCGGTGCGCGCCTCGGTGGTGATGGGCTTCGTGGGCGCGGGCGGCCTCGGGCAGTTGATGGACCAGTCGATGAAGATGCTCAACGGCGGCGAAGCCAGCAGCATCCTGCTCGTGTTCCTGGCGCTCGTGCTGCTGGCCGACATGCTGAGCAACGCACTGCGAAAGCTGCTGGCATGACGACGCTGCCGCCACGCCCTCCCCTGTGCCTGCGCTGCTGGCTCGCCGTGGCGCTGATCGCCGCGGCGGTGGTCGCGAGCTTCGTCTACCTGGGTATCGACTACGGCGCGCTGGGCTCGGCCGAATCGCTGCGGCTGATGGGCAAGTTCATCGCCGAGTTCTTCCCACCCGACGTGTCGCCCGAGTTCCTCGCCAAGGTCGGCCACGGCGCGCTGCAGACGCTGGCGGTATCAGCACTGGGCACCGTGCTGGCCGCCGTGGCGGGCGCCGTGCTCGCGCTGCCGGCCTCGGGGCGCACCGGTGGGCCGCTGCGCCATGGCGCGCGCTTCGTGCTCAACTTTCTGCGCAGCGTGCCCGAGCTGGTCTGGGCCGCGCTCATGGTGCTGGCCGCCGGCATCGGCCCGTTCGCGGGCGCGCTGGCATTGGCGCTGCACACCACGGGCGTGCTCGGCCGGCTCTTTGCCGAGGCACTGGAGAACGCACCGCGCGAGCCCGAGCAGGCGCTGGCGCTCTCGGGCGCCGGCCCGGTCGCCGCCTTCAGCTACGCCAGCCTGCCGATCGTGCTGCCGCAGTGGGTGGCCTACACGCTCTACCGCTGGGAAATGAACATCCGCATGGCGGCCGTGCTGGGCTTTGTCGGTGGCGGCGGGCTGGGGCAGCTGCTGTACTTCCACCTGTCGATCTTCCAGCAGCAGCAGGCGATGACGGTGCTGATCGCGATGTTCGTTCTGGTCACCTTTGTCGACTTGGCGAGCGCTCGCTTGCGAAAAGGCTTAGGTCCCGCCTACGCCTGAGTGGCCGACAATCGGGGCATGAGGTCCCTACTGCCATGAGTCATCGCCAGCCCGTGCGGATCGGCGACCGCCACGCCTTCGATTCCATCATCGACGCCCGCTCGCCGGCCGAGTTCGCGCTCGACCACATCCCCGGCGCCATCAACTGCCCGGTGCTCAACGACGAGGAGCGCCACATCGTCGGCACGGTCTACGTGCAGACCGGCGCCTTCGAGGCGCGCCGCATCGGTGGCGCGATGGTCGCGGCCAACATCGCGACACATCTGCGCGACACGCTGGCCGACCGGCCCGAAAAGTGGAAGCCGCTGGTCTACTGCTGGCGCGGCGGCATGCGCAGCGGCTCGATGGTCACGTGGCTGCGGCTCGTGGGCTGGGACGCGCAGCAGCTCGCGGGCGGCTACAAGAGTTTTCGCCGCCACGTGATCTCGCAGATCGATGCGCTGACGCCGCAGCTCGACCTGCGCGTGGTGTGCGGCGCCACCGGCAGCGCCAAGACGCGCGTGCTGCACGCGCTGGCCGAGCGCGGCGCGCAGGTGCTCGACCTGGAAGACTTCGCCAACCACAAGGGCTCGCTGCTCGGCGCGCTGCCGGGCGTGGCGCAGCCTTCGCAAAAACACTTCGAGACGCGCATCGCGACCGTGCTCGAAGCCATCGATGTCTCGCGCCCGCTGTATGTCGAGGGCGAGAGCGTGCGCATCGGGCGGCTGTCGCTGCCGCTGGCGCTCGTGGCGCAGATGCGCGCGGCGCCGTGCATCGAGGTGGCGGCCACGCCCGAGGCGCGGCTGAGCTACCTGCTGCGCGACTACGCCTACCTGGGCGACGACCGCGCGGCGCTCGCCGAAAAGATGGGCGTGCTGAAGGAAATGCAGGGCAAGGAAACGGTGACGCGCTGGCAGCAATGGGCACACGACGCCGACCTGCCGCACCTGTTCGCCGAGCTCATGTCGCTGCACTACGACCCGCACTACGAGAAGTCGCAGGAAACGCACTTTCGCGCGTGGGCCAGGCGCCAGCGCGTGGCGGCGTCCGACCTGTCGGATCAGGGCATCGAGGCCGTGGCCGACGCGGTGCTGGCGCTTGGCGATCCACCCGTCGTACCGAGCCCGTCGGCATAGAGCACGCCGCGCGGCGCGCGGCACAGCCCCCAGAAACGCAGGCCACTGAGTTCGGCCATGCGCACGCCCATCGCGGTCGGCGCCGAGATGGTCGCCATCGCCGCGATGCCCAGGCGCGCGCACTTGCGCACCAGCTCGTGGCTGCCGCGGCTGGACATCAGCACGAAGCCGGGCTCATCGAGCCGATTCGCACGCGCCAGCTTGCCGAGCAACTTGTCGAGCGCGTTGTGGCGGCCGACGTCTTCCATCAGGTCGGTGAGTTCCCCGTCGACCGTGGCCCAGGCTGCCGCGTGGATCGCGCCGGCTTCGGCATTGAGCACCTGGCGCGGCGACATGGCGGCGAAGGCGCGCAGCACGGTGGCAAGGTCGATGCGTTCGATCCAGTCGCGCGGCGGCACGCGCTGCGGCGACAGGTCGAGCCCCGCGAAACTTTCGACGCCGCACACGCCGCAGCCCGTGCGACCCGCGAGGCTGCGGCGCCGGTCCTTCAAGCGCTCGAAGCTGCGCGTGGCAATGTCGAGCTGCACCTCGACGCCGGGCATGCCCTCGGGCAGGCCGGCGTCGGAGGCATCGACCACCTGCACGTCGATGCCGCGGCAATCGGCGGCGCTGTCGAGGATGCCTTCGCTCAGCGCAAAACCGAGCGCAAAGGCTTCGAGATCTTGCGGCGTGGCCATCATCACGGCGTGCGAGACGCCGTTGAACACCAGCGCCACCGGCACCTCGGCGGCCAGGGTGTCGTCGCGCACCACGCCCTCGGGCGCGAGGCCGCGCTCGCCGAAGACGTGCACGGCGTGCCGCGCGAGTGGCGGCAGGGCGTCGGGTTCGGGGGTGTTTGTCATGGCCGCGGCCATTGTCGGCTCAGCTACGGTTTTCGTCAGCCGGCAGACTGTCGACCATCGCGCGCCCCGCGTCGGTGAGGTGCGCGACCCAACGTTCGTCCTGCTGCACCACGCGCACCCAGCCGGGCCCGCGCACACCGCCGAGGGTTGCATCGCCCATCAGCGTGAGTTGGCGCATGACCACGCTCGCGCCCTGCCCCAGCCGCTTGCCCAGGCGCGGCAGCGACATGCCGCCCTCGCCCGGTGCTTCTGCGAGCGCGCGCAGGATCGCGATGAAAAAGGCGTCGGCGTCGAACCCGGCGTTCATGCCGCCACGGCGTCGACTTCCACCATGACCGGCGTCACATGCAGCGACAGCACCACGGGAATCGACTTGGACGTCGGCGTGCCCGCGTTCTCAGCCACCGACGACAGCGGCACCAGCGGATTCGTCTCGGGGTAGTAGGCCGCGAGGTTGCCGCGCGGGATGTCGTAGGCGACCAGCTTGAAGCGGTCAGCACGGCGCTGAATGACGGCCCCCTCGCTCGGCACTTCGTGTCCTCGCTGCCCCCCAAGGGGGGCCTCGCTTGCTTGGGGCGGCCCGGCGCGGCGCTCGGGCCCGTCGCTCCACACGGTCTGGATGTCGACCCAGTCGCCGTCCTTCATGCCGAGCTGGCGGATGTCGTCGGCGTGGATGAACACCACGCGGCGCTGACCGAACACGCCGCGGTAGCGGTCGTCCATGCCGTAGATGGTGGTGTTGTACTGGTCGTGCGAGCGCGTGGTGAGCAGCGTGAACACCAGCGTGTCGCGCTGCGACGCAAAGCGCGCGCGGGCCCGGTGGGCGTGCGTGTCCAGCGGCACGGCGTGCGTGAAGAACACGGCCTTGCGCGACGCGGTGGCCCACACGCGCTCGCTCGCCGTGTTGCGCAGGCGGAAGCCACCCGGATGCGCCACGCGCGCATTGAAGTCCTTGAAGTCGTCGAACACGGCTTCGATCTTGTCGCGGATGCGCGCGTAGTCTTCCACCAGCCAGAGCCACGGCGTCTTGCTGCGCGCGCCGATGGTGGCTGCAGCAAGGCGCGCGACGATGGCGGGCTCGGACAACAAGAGTTCCGACGCGGGCGGGTTGATGCCCACCGAGATGTGCACCATGCTCATCGAGTCTTCGACCGTCACGCCCTGCGGGCCGTTGGCCTGCATGTCGATCTCGGTGCGGCCCAGGCACGGCAGGATGAGCGCCTCGCGCCCGTGGATGATGTGGCTGCGGTTGAGCTTGGTCGTCACGTGCACCGTGAGGTCGCACTGCTGCAGCGCCTTCCAGGTCTGGTAGGTGTCGGGCGTGGCGGCCGCGAAGTTGCCGCCCAGCGCGAAGAACACCTTGCCCTTGCCGTCGAGCATCAGCTGGATCGCCTCGACCGTGTCCACGCCGTTCTGGCGCGGCGGCTCGAAGCCGAACACCTGCTGCAGCCGGTCGAGCAGCGCGGCCGGCGGCTTTTCCCAGATGCCCATGGTGCGGTCGCCCTGCACGTTGCTGTGGCCGCGCACCGGGCAGGCGCCCGCGCCTTCGCGGCCCATGTGGCCGCACAGCATCAGCCAGTTGCCGATCATCTGGATCGTGGCCACCGAATGCTGGTGCTGCGTGATGCCCATGCCCCAGCAGGCGATGACGCGCTTGGCGCCCAGGTACACGTCGGCCGCCGCGCGCATCTGCGCTTCGCTCAGGCCCGACTCCTGCACCAGCAGCGGCCACGATTCGGCGCGCAGGTCGTCGGCCAGCGCCTCGAACCCCAGGGTGTGCTCGGCGATGAATGCGTGGTCGAGCACCGAAGGCTCGCCGCGCGCCACCGCCGCGTCTTCGCGCTCGATGACGTGCTTCATCATCCCCTTCACCGCCGCGAAGTCGCCGCCCACGCGCAGCTGGAAGTAGTGCGTGCTGATCGGCGTGGAGCCCAGCGTGGCCATCTCCAGCTTGTCCTGCGGGTCGGCAAAGCGCTCCAGGCCGCGCTCGCGCAGTGGGTTGAAGCTCACGATGCGCGCGCCGCGCTTGGAGGCCGCGCGCAGCTCGCCGAGCATGCGCGGGTGGTTGGTGCCCGGGTTCTGGCCGAAGATGAAGATCGCGTCGGCCTTCTCGAAGTCTTCCAGCGTGACCGTGCCCTTGCCCACGCCCAGCTGCGGGCGCATGCCGCTGCCGCTGGGCTCGTGGCACATGTTCGAGCAGTCGGGAAAATTGTTGGTGCCGTACTCGCGCACGAACAGCTGGTACAGGAAAGCCGCCTCGTTGCTCGCGCGGCCCGAGGTGTAGAAGATGGCCTGGTTCGGGTCGGGCAGCGCGTTCAGGTGCTGCGCAATGCGCGCGAAGGCGTCGTCCCAGTCGATCGGCACGTACTTGTCGCTGGCCGCGTCGTAGGCCATGGGGTGCGTGAGGCGGCCCTGGTCCTCGAGCCAGAAGTCGCTCTGCTGGGCCAGCTCGGCCACCGTGTGCTTCGCGAACAGCTCCGGGCCCGCGCGGCGCGCGGTGGCCTCGGCGGCCACGGCCTTCACGCCGTTCTCGCAGAACTCGAAGGTCGAGGCATGGTTGCGGTCAGGCCAGGCGCAGCCGGGGCAGTCGAAGCCGTCGGGCTGATTGGCCGAGAGCAGCGTCTTCGCGCCCTTGACCGGAATGTCCTGCCGCAGCAGCGCATTGGTCACGCTGCGCAACGCGCCCCAGCCACCGGCGGGGCCCTTGTAAAACTCGATCTTCTGCTCGCTCATGGCGGCAGTGTTGGCTTGCGGGGGCGTGGCGTCAAATTGAATCGGCACATGCGGCGATTCAAAATGGAAATGACGGGGGAAGAAAACGGCGCTCAGGCCTCGCGCGCGCCGCCCATCAGCAAACCCCTCAGCTTGCTGCGCAGCGGCGTCTCTTCCACCTCCTGCACCCCGGCAATCTCCCGCAGCGCAAAGTCGCGGCTGTCGGCGTTGTGCAGGTCGATCTCGCGCACCACCTGCCCGTCCTTGTAGACAAAAGCCACGTCGGCCAGGGCCAGCACGTCTTCGATGTCGTGCGTGATCATCAACACCGGAATGCCCCATTGCTTGCGCACCTGCGCGAGTTCGTTGCGCAGCTCGGCGCGCAGCATGGGGTTGAGCGCGGCAAAGGGTTCGTCGAGCAGCAGCACCTGCGGCTCGCAGGCCAGCGCGCGCGCCAGGGCCACGCGCTGCTGCTGGCCGCCCGAGAGTTTCTGCGGCCGGCTGTCGGCCAGCGCGGCGAGGCCGAAGCTGGCCAGCAGCGCCTGCACGCGCTCGGCGTCGCGGGCCGGCAGCGTGCGGCGGTGCCACGCGGTGAGCCCGAAGGCCACGTTCTCGCGCACCGTGAGGTGCGGGAACAGCGCGTAGTTCTGGAACAGGTAGCCGATGCGGCGCGCCGGCGCGGGCACGTCGATGCGCTGCGCCGCGTCGTACAACGTGCGGCCGTCGAGCCGCACATGGCCCGCCGACGGATGCAGCAGGCCAGCGATGGCCTGCAGGGTGAGCGACTTGCCGGCCCCCGAGGGGCCGTAGAGCGCGGCGAAGGGAACGTCGGTCTGGAAGCGCACGGCGAGGTCGAAGCGCCGGGCCCCGTCCTTCACCGTGAGCTGCAGATCGACATCGATCATGGCTTGCCGAAACCGTAGCGCGTGAGCACTTCCTGGGCCGCAGGCGTCGACAGGAAGGCGATGAAGTCGCCGGCCAGCGCCTTCTGCTTGCTCTCGGCCACCACGGCGATCGGGTACGTCACGGGCGTGTGGCCGGTGGGCGTGAAGGCGACCTTGACCTTGTCGCCGGCCACGGCCGCGTCGGTGCGGTAGACGAAACCGGCCTCGACCTCGCCGCGGCTCACGTAGTCGAGCACCTGGCGCACGCTGTCGGCCTGCACGAACTTGGGTTCGAGCACGGTCCAGAGCTTGGCGTTGTCCAGCACCTGCTTGGTGTAGCGGCCGACCGGCACGGTGGCGGTCTTGCCGACGGCGATCTTCTTCACGCTGGCGCCGCTCAGGTCCTGCAGCGACTTCAGGCCGACGGCGCCCTGCGCGGGCTCGACCAGCACGAGGCTGTTGGTGACGAAGTCCTTGCGGGTGGCGGTGTCGATGAGCTTCTGGTCGTTGCCGCGGTTCATGGTGTCCTGGTCGGCGCTGGCGAACACATCGACCGGCGCGCCCTGCGCGATCTGCTGCAGCAGCACGCCCGAGGCGGCGAAGTTGAAGCGCACGGTGCTGCCCGCCTTGGCGGCTTCGAACTTGGGGCCGATTTCCTTGAACGCGTCGGTCAGGCTCGCCGCGGCGGACACGGTGATCTGCTGCGCGGCGGCTGCGAGCGGAAGCGCAAGGGCGAGGGCAACAGACAAGAGGCGCAACGGACGCATGGGCACAGTCTCCAGGAAAAAATAGAAATCAACGAAGCGAAAAGAAGCGGTTGGACACGACCAGCACGGCAATCGACAGCACCGACGTGACGACGACCAGCAGCAGCGCCAGGTCGTCATGGCCGGCTTGCACGGCGTCGTAGATGGCCATCGACAGGGTCTGGGTCTGCTTGGGAATGGAGCCGGCCACCATCAGCGAGGCGCCGAACTCGCCCATGGCGCGCGCGAACGCGAGCAGCGTGCCGGCCAGGATGCCGGGCCAGGCCAGCGGCAGCGTGACGCGCAAGAACACCGAGAACGGCGACTGGCGCAAGGTGCTCGCGGCGGCCTCGAGCGAGCGGTCGACGTTCGAGAACGCCGCGCTGGCCGACTTGAGCACCAGCGGCAGCGCCACCACGGCCGAAGCCACCACGGCGCCGTGCCAGCTGAAGATGATGGTGTAGTCGAAGTGCTCGCGCAGCCAGGCGCCGAGCGGGCTGCGCCGCCCCGCCGCCACCAGGATGGCGTAGCCGATCACCGTGGGCGGCAGCACCAGCGGCAGCATGAACACGGCCTCGAGCACGCCCGAGCCGGTGAACTGCTTGCGCGCGAACACCCAGCCCAGCGCCACGCCCGCGACCAGCGCGAGCAAGGTCGCGACCGCGGCGACCTGCAGCGACAGGACCAGCGGAGACCAGTCGGTGGTGGCGATGAGCGAAGCGGTCGTCGTGTTCATTTGAATACGGCGAGATTGTTACATGCGCAGTCCTTTTCGTTCATGCGGGGATGCGCGAATGCGCCGGTCTTCATATACTGGCGAATACAGCGTTGGAGACTTTTCCCATCTGCCCATGCGCCCTTCCATCCACGACACCGTTGTCCGCTCGACCTCCGGCAGGCCCGAGCTTCGCCATGTGACGCAGGTGCACGAATGGCGCATCGAACGCACGCTGGACGCCGGCGGCTTCGTGCTGTCGATCATCGCGCCGGGCGGCGAGAGCCAGTCGTTCCTGGTGGCGCCGGGCGACGCGCAGGACATCGGCGAGGTGCTGCGCCGCAGCGCGGCGTGGACCGACCGGCGCGAGCAATGACCACCCAGTGGCGCCACATGACGGGTGCGGAACGCATCCTCGAAGTGCTGCTGACGCGGCGCTCCGTGTCGCCGCGGCGCCTGCAATCGCCCGGCCCGAACCCTGACGAACTCGACGCCATCCTGCAGGCCGGCCTGCGCGCGCCCGACCACGGCGGGCTGCATCCGTGGCGCGTGATCGAGTTCCGCCTGCAGAACCGCGAGGCGCTGGCCTGGTGCTTCGAACAGGAAAAGCTGCGGCGCGATCCGCTCGCCAGCCCGACCGACCTGCGGCGCGCCCGCGAGCACGCCACGCGTCCGCCGCTGCTGCTGGGCTTCGTGGTGTCGCCGCGCGAGCGCAGCAAGATCCCGGCGCGCGAGCAGTGGCTGGGCGCCGGCGCGGCGCTGGGCAACCTGCTCGCCGCCGCGCACCAGTTGGGCTACGGCGCCATCGTGCTCAGCGGCGAGCGCTGCTTCGACGAGACGCTGGTGCGGCAGGTCGGCGTGCAGCCGGGCGAGTACCTGGCGGGCTTCATCAGCATGGGCACGATCCGCGAAGCGCCGCCGCAGGCGCGCGAGACGCTGTCGCAGGACGTGTGGTCGTGCTGGCAGGGCGACCTGCTGCCGGGCGCTGCCGGCGACGGCCCAGCCGACAGCGTTCAATCCATCCGGCCGTCGGAGCGCGTGCGCGGCAGCTGATCGAGCCGCGCGCCGAACCAGCCCACGCGCTCGGTCTCGCGCACGTCGAAGCGCGGCACGTAGGGCTTGATGTCGAGCACGGGCGTGCCGTCGACCATGTCGTTGCCGCTGAAGTGCAGCGTCGTGCCGTCCACCGCCGTGAGCCGCACGATCGACAGGCCCAGCCGGTTGGGCCGCGCGGGCGAACGCGTGGCGAACACGCCGTGCGTGGCGTCGTCGAGAAAGGGCACCACCTCGAGCCGTTCGTGCGCGCAGCGGTGCAGGTGCGTCACGAGGATCAGGTAGTCGAAACCTTCGATGTCGCGCAGCCCCGGCGCGAATTCGGCGAACACCTCGAGGCGGCCCACTTCGTCGGGTGCACCGGCCGTCTGGATCGGCATGCCCGAGGTCTCCGTGAAGCGGCTGCGCACGATGCCGACCGGTCGGCTGACGACGGGGTCGATGTCGGCGGCGTTCATGGTGCGAGCAGGCGCGTGAGCGCGCGAACATCCGCCGCTGTCGCCAGGCGCGCGGCGTTCTCGATGGCGCGGTAGCGCTTCACGATGTCTTCGCCCACCGGGGTGAGCGCCGTGCCGCCGCCGCGCGAGCCGCCGGCGGCCGTGTTCACCGCGGGTGAGGCCAGCGTCTGGTTCATCTCGTCGATCAGCATCCAGGCTCGGCGGTACGACATGCCGAGCAGGCGGGCCGCCGCCGAGATCGAGCCGGTCTCGGCCACGGCTTCGAGCACGGCGATCTTGCCGGGGCCGATGGCGATGGTGTCGTCCCGGTAGATGCGCAGGCGGAACTGGGCTTTGGATTTCATGGTGGCGCAAAGGGTAAACCATCCGCGGTGCCATCGGCACCCGCGCGCCGGGCTACGCGGCGTCGAGCGCGCCGCTGTGCTCGCGCGCCTGCGCTTGCCATTCGGGCGTCTGCAGAAAAGCCAGCGCGGCATCGAGCGCACGCGCGGGCCGCACGCCCTCCTGCGTCATGAAGCCGATGGGCGTGCGCACCTCGGGCGACACCAGCGGCAGCGCCTCCAGTTCGCGGTGGCCGCGCACGGCAGCCACCATGGCGCCGGGCAGCACGCTGCTGACGGTGCCCACGCTCACGGCCAACGCGAGCGTGAGCACGGAATTCGTTTCGATGGCGGGCGCCACCGCGGCCACGCCGGCGTCGCGCAGGGCCTGGTCGATGATGGCGCGGTTGTGCATGTCGGGCGTGAGCAGGCACAGCGGCAGCTTGCCGGCTTCGGCCCAGGTGATGGGCCGACCGATGCGCAACCGGTCGGCCGACGGCTTCTTGGCGCGCCGCAGCAGGAAGTAATGTTCAATGCTCTGCGGCCACGCCTTGAGCTTGACGCCGGGCAGATGCATGCGCTCGGTGTAGCCCAACGCGAGGTCGACCGAGAGGTTCTCCAAGCCCGTCTCCAGCTCCTGCGAGCTCATCGAGAGCACGGCCGGCACGATGCCCGGGTGGCGCTGCTGCAGCATCGCGGCAAAGCGCGACAGCATCGGGATCGCGGTCGGCACGGCGGCCATGCGCAGGCGCCCGCGCGGATCGTCGGCTTCGCTGCGCAACTCCTGCAACAGCACCTCGTTGTCGCGCAGCATGCGCTGCGCCGTGGCCAGCACGCGCTCGCCTTCATGCGTGAGGCCCACGTACACGCGGGAGCGCTTGACGATGACGACGCCGAACTCGCCTTCCAGCGCGCGCAGTGCGTTCGAAAGGGCCGGCTGCGTGATGTGGCAGGCCTGGGCGGCGCGGCCGAAATGCTTGTGCTCGCTGAGTGCGACGAGGTAGCGCATGGAGGCGAGCAGGTTCATTTCTTCTTGTCCTTTGTGTGCGCTCGTTCGGGGCGCGTGCACAGGCCACCGGGTACTTCCGTCCGCGAATGTCCCCCGGGCTTCGCCCTCCTCCTTGATTTCGCTGCGGGAAGCACCCAGTGCCCTGTGCACGGGACGCGACGGCAGTGTGCGGCCGATCAACCCATGCTCTGAACACGCTCACGTCGATGGGGTGCCTTGCGCAGCGAAATCAAGGAGGAGCGAAGCGGGGGACATTCGCGGAGCAAGGCGCCCCGTCGGCGGGAGCGTCGCCCTGGAATGCGCCCCTATCTCACGTGTTCTTGCTGATCGAAATCGTCGGAAACTTCGCCGAGAAGTCCTTCGCCTTCTCCGCAATCCCCACCGCCACGCGACGCGCCACGGCCTTGTAGAGCGCGGCCACTTCGCCGTCAGGGTCGGACACCACCGTCGGCGCCCCGCTGTCCGCCTGCAGCCGGATGTTGATGTCCAGCGGTAGCGCGCCCAGGTATTCCATCTGGTATTCGGCCGCCATCTTCTTGCCGCCGTCCGCGCCGAAGATGTGCTCCGTGTGGCCGCAGTTCGAGCAGATGTGCACCGCCATGTTCTCCACGATGCCCAGGATCGGCACACCGACCTTCTCGAACATCTTGATGCCCTTGCGTGCGTCCAGCAGCGCGATGTCCTGCGGCGTGGTGACGATCACCGCGCCGGTCATCGGCACGCGCTGGCTCAGCGTGAGCTGGATGTCGCCGGTGCCCGGGGGCATGTCGACGATCAGGTAGTCGAGGTCTTTCCAGTTGGTCTGGCGCAGCAGCTGCTCGAGCGCCTGCGTGGCCATGGGGCCGCGCCAGATCATGGCCTGGTCGGCGTCGACCAGGAAGCCGATCGACATCACCTGCACGCCATGGCGCTCCTTGGGCTCCATGTTCTTGCCGTCGATGCTCTCGGGGCGGCCGTCCAGGCCCATCATCATGGGTTGGCTCGGGCCGTAGATGTCGGCGTCGAGCAGGCCCACGGTGGCGCCCTCGGCGGCCAGCGCCAGCGCCAGGTTGGCGGCCGTGGTGCTCTTGCCCACGCCGCCCTTGCCCGAGGCCACGGCCACGATGTTGCGCACGTTGGGCATCAGCTGCACGCCGCGCTGCACCGCATGGCTGATGACCTTGGTGACGATGTTGACCGACACGTTCTCCACGCCCGGCACGGTCTTGGCCGCGGCCACGAGCGACTTGCGGATGGCCGCGTGCTGGCTCTTGGCCGGGTAGCCCAGTTCGAGCTCGAACGAGACGTCGCCCTCGGCGATCTGGAGGTTTTTGAGCGAGCGCGTCGCTGCGAATTCTTTGCCGGTGTTAGGGTCCGTGACGCTCTTGAGCGCGTCCATGAGCCCGTCGGGGGTGAGTGCCATTGATCAAACTCCTGAATGGCGGGTAGTCTATTCGGCCTGCCAAGCCCGTACCGGGCCGCGTTCAATACCCGTCCGAAAACCCAGACGCCAAAAAAGAATGCCCGAGACACGCCCCGCCACCGGCCTGCTGCTGACAGGCGGCGGCGCCCGCGCCGCCTACCAGGTCGGCGTGCTCGAAGCCATCGCCGAGATCCGGCGCGACGCCCTGGCCGCCGGTGCGGTCATCGGCAGCGGCAACCCGTTCCAGGTCATCACCGGCACCTCGGCCGGCGCCATCAACGCCGCCGCGCTGGCCTGCGGCTCCGACGACTTCGACCGCGTGGTCGCGCACATTGCGCAGGTGTGGGGCAACTTTCGCGCCGAGCAGGTCTACCGCGCCGACTCGCTCTCGGTGCTCGGCAGTGGCGCGCGCTGGCGCATGCTGCTCGGCCTCGGGCGTTTTGCGGCCAACTGGATGCGCATCAAGCCGAAGTCGCTGCTCGACAACGCACCGCTGGCCGACTTGCTCGCGCGCCTGGTGCCGCTGGACCGGCTGCCGCAGCTCATGCAGCAGGGCCACGTGCAGGCGCTGGCCGTCACAGCGTCGAGCTACAGCTCGGGCGAGCACGTCACCTTCTTCGAAGCGGCCGTGCCGATGGAGCCCTGGGTGCGTTCGCAGCGCCTGTCGGTGCGCGACCGCATCACGCATGCACACCTGATGGCCTCGTCGGCCATTCCCTTCGTGTTCCCGGCCACCGCGCTGCCGATGCCGCCGGGCCACACCGAGTACTTCGGCGACGGCTCGATGCGGCAGTCGGCGCCCATCGCGGCGGCGATCCATCTGGGCGCGCAGCGCATCGTGGTGATCGGTGCGGGCCGCATGCACGAGCCGCGCGACGAGGCCGCGCCCAACACCCACAGCGGCTACCCGACCATGGCGCAGATCGCGGGTCATGCGCTGTCGAGCATCTTTCTCGATGCGCTCGCGGTCGACATCGAACGGCTGCGCCGCATCAATCACACGCTGGGCCTCATTCCCGAAGAGGCGCGCGCCGCGAGCGCGCTGCGTCCGCTCGACCTGCTGGTGATCTCGCCGTCGGAGCGCATCGACATGATCGCGGCGCGCCACGTCGACGCGCTGCCGGGCGCCGTGCGGCACCTGCTGGGCGGCTCGAAGGTCGCGGCCGACGTGAAGGGCGGCGCGTTGGCGAGCTATCTGCTGTTCGAGTCGGGCTACACGCGCGAGCTGATGGCACTCGGGCGCGCGGATGCGATGCGGCAGCGCGATGAAGTGGTGCGGTTCTTCGGGTGGGTGCCGGCGTGATGGCGCAAGTTGCACGCACACCTGCATCCACACCCGACTGCCCACCTACTTGAAGATCAGCGCCATCGCATCATCGAAGGCGGGCAGGTCCGTCGCGAGGTGGCTCTTCGAATAGGTCTTCTCCACGAGCGTCAGGCCCGGGTACGCGCGCTTGAGCAGCTTGTCGTACAGATCGCCTACCGGCACATAGTTGCAGGCGGTGGTGTCGCCGCAGCGCGCGAGGAACAGTGTGGCGTTGAACGTCTTGCCAGCACGGGCGTCGTACATCTTCTGCTCCATCGCGTCGATGTCGGCTTTCTGGAAACCGAAGGCGCCGTCGAAGGACAGGAAGTGCGAGAACGAGAGCGTGCTGCCCGCCCCTTCGAGGAAGAGCGCGATGCCTGTCATGCTGCCGCCGAGCGACAGGCCCGTGAGGATGCGCTTGCCCGTGTTCACCCGGTACTTCGATTCGATGAACGGGAGCAGTTCGGTCGTGAGGAACTCGTGGTACGGCACGACGCCCGGCAGGTTGAAATCGGTGCTTCTTCGCCCGGTTCCACCGATGCCGACCAGGAGGGCCTCCACACCCCGGCGCTCGAGAATTTCCTTCAGGTTCTGGAAGCGCGACCCCGGCGGGTTGAAGCCGGCATCGGCGTCCAGCGCATAGATGATGGGCAGCGGTGCGGCACTGCTGTCGTACGAAGGCGGCAGATACACCTGCAGTTCGTAGGTGGCGCCGGTCTTCGACGACTGGATCGTGGCGGAGGTCGTTCGCCCCGCCGCGGGCGCTGTCGTGGGGGGCGGTGCCACGGCGCCTGGTGCGATCGGCAAGACAGCGCCACCCCCACCGCCGCCACCGCCTCCTCCCCCACCGCAACCCGACAGCGCGACCAGTACCGCACAGCAGCCGATTGCGGCCATCCGGGCGCGAAGAATGCCTCTGAGTTCCATGAAACGCCTTGCTTGTTGTGACGATGCGGCTCGCATCGCGCCGGATCATCAGAGGCGCACAGGTCAGTGGTCAATGCCGTCGATACCAATGAGGAAGATAGTTCGCACGCCTCATTGCGCCTCGTCCAACAGCCCCAGCACCACGTCCAACAGCACGTTCGCGCCCTGCACCAGGTCGGCGCTCGCCGTGTGCTCCTTCGGGTTGTGGCTGATGCCGCGCACGCTCGGCACGAAGACCATCGCGGCGGGACAGAGGCGCGCCATCATCTGCGCGTCGTGGCCCGCACCCGAGGTCATGCGTCGGTGGCTCAGGCCGCGCGCATGCGCGCTGGCTTCGATGACGCGGACCAGTCGTTCGTCGAAGGGCACCGGCTCGAAGCGGGCTAGCCTCCGGGCTTCGATGGTCACGCCCTCGGTCGCTTCGAGTTGCCGCAGACAGTCCGCCAGTTCAGCCTCGGCCGCCTGCAATGTCGCCTCGTCGGTGTTGCGCAGGTCGACCGTGAGCGTGGCGCGCGCCGCGATCACGTTGATGAGGTTGGGGTGCAGGTCGATGGCACCGACGGTCGCGACCTGGCTGCCGCCGTAGCGTCGCGCCAGCTCGCGCACGAACACCGCGATGGCGGCGGCGCAGTAGCCGGCGTCGTGGCGCAGGCGCATCGGCGTGGTGCCTGCGTGGTTCGACTGGCCGGTGACGACGACCTCCTGCCAGGAGATGCCCTGCAGGTCGGCCACCGCGCCGATGGTGACGCCTTCGGCCTCCAGCACCGGGCCCTGCTCGATGTGCAGTTCGACAAAGGCATGCGGCACCAGCGTGCCGCACGGCATGTCGCCCGCGTAGCCGATGCGCGCGAGTTCGTCGCCCAGCCGCGCGCCGTCGGTGGCGAGGGTGTCGAGCGCCGCATCGAGCGCCAGGCCGCCCGCATGCACCAGCGAGCCCAGCATGTCGGGCATGAAGCGCACGCCCTCCTCGTTGGTGAAGGCGGCGACCACGAAGGGGCGCAGTGTCTGGCGCTGGCGTTCGTTGAGCCAGCGCACCACCTCCAGGCCGGCCATCACGCCGTAGTTGCCGTCGTAGCGCCCGCCCGTGGCGACGGTGTCGATGTGCGAGCCGGTCATCACGGGTTTGGCATCGGGCAGTTGGCCGGGACGGATGCCGAAGATGTTGCCGATGCGGTCGATGCGCACCGTGAGGCCCAGGTCTCGCATCCACTGCACGAGTTGGTCGCGGCCCGCGCGGTCGGCGTCGGTGAGCGCGATGCGGCAGACGCCGCCTTGCGCGGTCGCGCCGATGGCGGCGTGCGCGTCGATGCGCGCCATCAGCGCGGCTTCGGCGATGCCTTCGTGTTGCAGCCATTGCGTCTGCGCCGCCACGACTTCTTCGCCCGAGCGGCCAGTCAGCGCGCGGTACACGCCAGGTGCGGTCGCGCCTTCGGTGCTGAACAGCAGCACGCGCGAGCTGGCGTCGAGGCCGGCGGCGCGCGCCAGTTCGGGGTCGGCTGCAAGCACCTGCAGCGCCGCGAGGCCGGCCGCGCCGGACTCGCCGACCAGCACGGGCACGTCGCCCGCCTCGCCGGTGGCGAAGGTGTGCATGGCGTGCTCGGCGTCGGCATCGGTGACGGTCATGAAGAGATCGACCGAGGGCTGCAGAAAGCGCCACGCGAGCGGCGAGGTCTCGCCGCAGGCCAGCCCGGCCATCACCGAGTCGACGCTGCCGGTGGCGCGGTCGGGGCGACCGCTGCGTGCGCTCTGCAGCAGGCAGTCGGCCTGCTCGGGCTCGACCACGATGAGCATCGGCCGCGCGGCGCCATAACGCTCCCAGACATGGCTGGCCACGCCGGCCGCGAGCCCGCCGACGCCGCCCTGCACGATGACGTGGGTGAAGGGACACGGCGCGCCGGGCGCGGTGTTCTCGAGCAGTTCGTCGACGAGGATGCCGTAGCCCTGCATCACGTCGCGCGGAATCTCTTCGTAGCCTTCGTAGGAGGTGTCGGAGACCACTTGCCAGCCATTCGCCTGGGCCAGGCGCGCCGCCTCTTCGACCGAGGCGTCGTAGTTGCCGGCGATGCGCACGATCTCGGCGCCGAGCGCGGCAATGGGCGCCTCGCGCTCTTCGCTGACCTGCGCGTGCAGCACGATCACGCAGCGGCAGCCCATGCTCTGCGCGGCCGCGGCCAGTGCGCGGCCATGGTTGCCGTCGGTCGCGCTGATGACGACGAAGTCGCGCAGCGCCGCGGCGTGCCGGCCCGCGAACAGGTCGGCCGGCGTCCAGCCCCGGTCGGGCCAGCGACGCAGCACGAGCCGCAGCAAGGCCACGGGCGCGCCGAGTACCTTGAAGCTGCCGAGCGCGGAGCGGCGCGATTCGTCTTTCACGATGACCTGCGCGATGCCCAGTTGCGCCGCGAGCCGGGGCAAGGGCCACGCGGGTGTCGGCTGCGGCGAGAGCCGGTCCCAGGTGGACAGCCACTGGCGGCTCTCGCGGCCGCGTGCGATGTTCATGACGGCCTGCAGGGCCGCGTCGTAGCCGCGCCGTTGCGCGTGAGGATTGGCGAAGAGCATGAGAAGAAAACCGGAAATGAAGAATGGATCAGGCGGCGGTGCGCACGGGAAGCCGCAGCCGCACGATCTCCGCGAAGTAGCGCGCGCCCGTGGTCAGCACCGCGTCGTTGAAGTCGTAGCGGCCGTTGTGCAGCGGCGTGCCGCCGGGCTCGCCCTCGGCGCCGTTGCCCAGGAAGACGAAGGCGCCCGGCACGGCGCGCAGGAAGGCGCCGAAGTCTTCCGAGATCATCATCGGCGCCACATTCGCATCGACCTTCTCCGCCCCCACGACGGCCGTGGCAGCGTCCACCGCGGTCGGCACGCATTCGGCCCAGTTCACGGTGGGCGCGAACTCGTGCGTGTAGCTGAAGGTGCAGTCCGCGCCGTGCATGCGGCAGATGCTTTCGCTGATCTCGCGCATGCGCGTTTCGAGCATGCGTTGCACGGCGGGGTCGTAGCTGCGCGTGTCGCCCTTGATGACCACGTTCGACGGAATCGCGTTGCGGATGCCGTCGGTGATGAACTCGGTGCATGACACCACGGCCTGCGCGCCCGGGTCGAGCGTGCGCGACACGATGGTCTGCAGCGCCAGCACGATCTGCGCGCCGATCACGATCGGGTCGATGCCCATGTGCGGCCGCGCGGCGTGCGTGCCGCGGCCGTGGATGTGGATGACGAAGTTGTCTTCGCTCGCCATCAGGCCGCCCGCGCGCGTGGCGAAGGTGCCGGCGGGCAGGCCGGGCATGTTGTGCAGGCCGTAGATCTCGTCGACCGGGAAGCGCGTGAACAGGCCGTCGTCCATCATGGCGCGGGCGCCGCGGCCGTGCTCTTCGGCGGGCTGGAAGATGAAGCGCACGGTGCCGTCGAAATCGCGCCGCTCGCGCAGCAACTGCGCGGCGCCGAGCACCATCGCCATGTGGCCGTCGTGGCCGCAGGCGTGCATGCGCCCGGGCGTGCCGGACACATAGAGCCGCTCGGTCGCGAGCTCGGTGATGGCCAGCGCGTCCATCTCGGCGCGCAGGCCGATCACGCCCGCGCCGCTGCCCACCGTGAGGCTGGCGACCAGCCCCGTGCCGCCGATGCCGGTGTGGACCTCGAGGCCCAGCGCCCGCAGCGCGTTGGCAATGAAGGCCGAGGTCTTGGCTTCCTCGAAGCCGGTCTCGGGCATCGCATGCAGCTGGTGCCGCCAGCCGGCCAGCTGGTCGCGCAGGGGGTGGTCTGGAAACTTCATGGCGAGATGCTATTGACAACGCAGCGGGACAGGTGCGCAAAATGAGCCGCTGCCACGCAACGTTTTTGCGCGAGACATCGCCTTTTCATGACACCCCTCGACGCCCTCGATCTGCACCTGCTCGAACTGATCCAGGCCGACAGCCGCCTCTCGCAGGGCGAACTCGGCGAGCGCATTCACCTGTCGACGGCGGCAGTGAACCGACGGCTCAAGCGCCTGCGCGACGAGGGCGTGATCCAGCGCCACGGCGCCGTGCTGTCGCCGGCCGCGCTCGGGCACCCGCTCACCATCGTGGTCGAGGTCGAGGCCGAAAGCGAGCAGATCGAACGGCTCGACGCCATGAAGCAGAGCTTTCGCGACTGCCCGCAGGTGCAGCAGTGCTACTACGTGACGGGCGAGTGGGACTTCATCCTCGTGTGCGTGGTGCGCGACATGGCGCAGTACACGGCGCTCACCCGCCAGCTGTTTTTCCAGAGCAACAACGTCAAGCGCTTTCGCACGCTGGTGACGATGGACCCGGTGAAGGTGAGCCTGGATGTGCCGGTGTCGGCGGGGGGCTGAGGGCGCGGGCTCAGGCGGCCCGCAGCGTCACGAGCCCAGGCCGAACAGCGCCAGCAGGCCCAAGACGAACCAGCCGGCCTTCTTGGCGCTGTCGGCGCTTTCCTTCGAGATCGGCCACAGCTTGGCGCGGCGCCAGGCCAGGAAGTTGTTGGCCACCGCCAAGCCCACGCCGAGCAAGAGCAGCGGCGCCATGCCCCATGCAGCCGCTGCGATGCCCGACAGCACGATGATCAGCAGGCCCGCCACCCCGATCCCGCTCGAGGTGCTGGCCAGCACATGCGAGAGTTTTCCGCAGCGCCCGCACGCCGCGGGCGTTTCGCGGCTGGACCAGCGCTTGGCCATGGCGGCGATGCCCGGCTGGCAGCAATGGGGACAGGCGTAGGTCATGCGGCTCCCGCGAACAACGAGGAAGCCAACGATAGCCGATGGGCTCAACGCACCGGCAGCATCGAGCGCAGCATCAGCAGCACCGCGCCGACGATCGGGGCCATGGCCAGCAGCCGGCCGGGCTCGAAGGCCAGCCCTGCGACGGCGCCGATGAAGCCGCCAACCTTGATCCACGTCGCCACCGCGCCCCAACCGCGCCGATGGGTCACGGCGAGGGCGACCAGCGCGATCCAACCGACCGCACCACCGAGAACCGACAGCGTCCAGCTCAGCAGGTAGAACGCCGAGTCCGCGTCGCGGAACGCGAGGGCCGTGCCCAGGCCGCGCCAGGTGTGCCACCAGCCGTCGAACAGCAGGAAGCCGGTGGCCGAGGCGGCCCACCAGAAGAAGGCATAGAGGCTGGCAAGGCCGGCGAGTGCCGCCAGCCCGCCCAGCAGGCGGCGGGTGATGTCGTCGAAGGGCGTGTGGTCGCGCCAGGCGGCGGTTTGTCCGTGGTCCATGGTCGGAGCTCCATTGGGTTCGCAATGGGTCCGACGGTAGGCAGCGAATGTGCGGGCTGGATGAAGCCTGTGTGAACGCGGGGGCTCAGGCCTCGGGTGCTTCTGGCGTGGCTGGTGCGTCAGGGGAAATGCCCAGCTCGGAGCACACGCGCCCCACCAACGCCTTCAGCGACGCCACCTCGGTTTCGAGCCGCGCCACATTGGCCTTGAGCGCCGCAACCTCGCCGAGCGAATCACCGTGCGTGGCAAAGGCGCCGTCGCCCGACGCGCCCGGCCCCGCGACCTCTTCCGCCGGCGGCCCGCTCAGCAGGTGCGCCCAACGGCTTTCGCGTGCGCCCGGCAGGCGCGCCAGCTTCACCACGAGCGCACCGGCCGGACGCTCGGACAGCTCGTTGAGGAAGCCCTCGACCGACGAGATGTCGGCAAAGTTGTGCATGCGGTCGCAGGCGATGCGCAGCTCGCCGGCGGTCTGCGGGCCGCGCAGCATCAGCACGGTGAGCAGGATGACCGACTGCGACGGAATGCGCAGCACGCGGTCGGCGTTGTGTTCGTAGCGGAAGGCGCGGCCGCCGCTGGTTTCGGCCACGAGGCTGTAGCCCTTCAGGCTCTCGATGGCGGCCTGCACCTGCGACTCGCTGAGTTCGAGCACCGGGTTGCGGCTGGTCTTCTGGTTGCAGCCCGACACCAGCGAATTGAGCGTGAGCGGGTAGCTGTCGGGCACGGTGCGCTGCTTTTCGGCCAGCACCCCGAGCACGCGGGTTTCGAGGAGGGACAGGACGGGCAGCGGTGTGGACATGGCGCAGGGAGAAAAAAGGCAGAAGTAAAAAGGCAACCGGGCCTCAGGGCGCCACCACGGCCAGCATCGGCCCGAGGTCGCGCACGAAGTCGTTGCGCTGCAGTGTCTTCGAGTAGATCGCCGACACGGTGCCGTCGAGGTACAGCGCATCGCGGCAATGCAGCACATCGCGGAAGTAGAGCGCGAAATCGTAAAAGTTCACCGGCGTTTCGGCAAAGACGAAGACGGCCGTCGAGCCCGACACGCACACGCCGTTGCGGGTCTTGCGTGAATCCGAAGTCGGAATGAGCGCCGGGTGCACGGCGCCGTGGCGCAGCAGCAGCGGGCCCGACTGGGTCGCCAACTGCACGCCACCCTTCGCAGCCATCGCCGGGTACTCCGACGCCTCGACGATGCGCGGCCCGTCGGCCGTCACGAGGAACACGCCGTTGGGCTTGCGAAAGAAATTGCCGACACCGTCGGCAAGATTCAAAGGCGCTTCCTCGCGGCCTTCGCGCACCAGCAGGCCGACCGGCGCAAAGTCGGCGTGGTACATGCCGGCGTTCACCGCGAACAGCAGCTGCTTGTTGCGCGCTTTCAACCAGGCCTCGAGCCGGTCGAAGCGCTTGAAGGCGGTGCCCGTGTCGTCGTTCAGGAACAGCGCGAGCCGTTCGGTGCGAAGGTCGACCTTCACGACGGTGTAGCGCGGCGCGTCCGTGGCCCCGGCGGCGGACCACGCCAGGCCG
Source organism: Variovorax sp. YR752 (assembly GCF_943372545.1). NCBI lineage: Bacteria > Pseudomonadati > Pseudomonadota > Betaproteobacteria > Burkholderiales > Comamonadaceae > Variovorax > Variovorax sp. YR752. The sequence continues at coordinate 33,196 of NZ_CALRZC010000019.1, forward strand.
GCGAGCAGAAAGACCAGCGCAGGCAGCAGCAGTTTTTTCATGCGACGACCTGCGCTGCCTTTTTTCTTCCTTGCTTGCTCAGCCGCCGTTGATGCGCGCGACCAGCGCCTTGGTGAAAGCAGCGGTGTTCGCCGTGCCGCCCAGGTCGCCGGTGCGCACGTTGTCGATGTTCAGCGTCTGGTCGATGGCCGTGCGCAGGCGCGTGGCCAGCTCGGGCATCTTCGTGTGGTCGAGCATCATCGCGGCGGCCAGCAGCAATGCGGTCGGGTTGGCGATGCCCTTGCCGGCGATGTCGGGCGCCGAGCCGTGCACGGCCTCGAAGATCGCAGCGTCGGTGCCGATGTTGGCGCCCGGTGCCATGCCCAGGCCGCCGACGAGGCCGGCCACGAGGTCCGACAGGATGTCTCCGAACAGGTTGGTCGTCACCAGCATGTCGAACTGCCAGGGGTTGAGCACCAGCTTCATGGCGCAGGCGTCCACGATGATCGAATCGAGTTCGAACTTGCCCTTGTACTTTTCGGCGTAGAGCTGCTCGCCGGTTTCCAGGAACAGGCCGGTCAGCACTTTCATGATGTTGGCCTTGTGCACCAGCGTGACCTTCTTGCGGCCGGTGGCGATCGCCGTGTCGAACGCGTACTCGAGCACGCGGCGGCAGCCCTGGCGCGTGTTGATGCCGGTGGCCATGCCCACGGCGTGCGGGTCGCCGTCGATGCGCACGTAGTGCTCGTGGCCGATGTAGAGGCCCTCGAGGTTCTCGCGCACGATCATCAGATCGATCTTGTCGAAGCGCCCGCCCGGGATGATGGTGCGCGCGGGGCGCAGGTTGGCGTACAGCTGGAACTCCTCGCGCAGCCGCACGTTCGACGAGCGATAACCGCCGCCCGAGGGGGTTTCGAGCGGGCCCTTGAGGGCGAGCCGGGTGCTGCGGATGCTGTCCAGCGTGGCCTTGGGCAGCGGGTCGCCCGAGGCCTTGACACCGCCGAGGCCGGCGATCTGGGTGTCCCAGACGAAAGGCGCCTTCAGCGCATCGAGCGCGGCCAGGGTGGCGTCGACGATTTCAGGGCCGATGCCGTCGCCGGGGATGAGGGTTGCGGGAATGGGGGTGGTCATGGAAAGGCGCCCTCGTGAGGTCAGGTGAAGGGGGGTCGCGGCCGGTTCGGCGCGAAGGCTGAAGAATAACGCCGGCCCCTCGCTGCCGCCGGGCCTCAGGCGGGGCGTCAAAGGGTCATTCGAAGGCGGTGGCTTGGGCCAGCATGAGGAGCGTGTGGCTCATGGCTCGACCTCCTGGTCGACGAGCGACGCCCGGCGCACGACACGGCCCGGGGCCAGCAACGCACCGGGCGCAACCACGGCATTGGCGCCGATGCAGACCCCATCGCCGATCAGCGCGCCGAACTTGTCGCAGCCGGCGGGCTGCAGCGCCCCGCCGGGTCCGCTGCGCACCCTGATCTGCTTGTCGGCGCGCTCGTTGCGGTGATTGCACACGATGCTGCCCGCCTCCATGTTCACGCCCGCGCCGACGATCGAATCGCCGACGAAGTTGAAATGCGCCAGCGCCGAGCCCGCGAACACGAAGGACGATTTCAGCTCGGTGCCCGGCCCGATCGTGCAGCGCGCATCGACCCAGTTGCCGCCGCGCAGGTAGGCGCCCGCGGCCACGAAACAGCCAGCGCCCAGAATCAGCGGCCCCTTGAGCACCGCGCCGGGCTCGACCACGGCGTCGCGGTGAACGGCCACCTCGCCGTCGATGGCGTACACATGTGCCGGCAGCGCTGCGAGCAGCCGGCGCACGATCTCGGGCGCGCGCGGCGGCAGTTCCCAGGGCAGGAGCGCGCCCCAGGGCGCCAGGGGAGAAGCGGCGAATCCCGCGACGTAGGCGAACAGGTCGATGGCATGCGTCATGGGGTCGATGCTGCCACCGAACGCACGGGCGGACGCCGCCACCTAAAATGCCCGGTTCCGTCCGTACCACTCCCGAAAGCGCCCTCCCCGATGTCCGCCCCGCGCAAGCTCTTCGTTACCACCGCCCTGCCGTATGCCAACGGCAAGTTCCACATCGGCCACATGATGGAATACATCCAGGCCGACATCTGGGTGCGGAACCAGCGAATGAATGGCGCCGAGGTCAACTTCGTGTGCGCCGACGACGCACACGGCGCGGCCATCACCATCGCGGCCGACAAGGCCGGCGTGACACCGCAGGCCTTCGTGGCCGAGATCGCCGCGGGCCGAAAGCCCTACCTCGATGGCTATCACATCGCCTTCGACAACTGGCACTCGACCGACGCGCCCGAGAACCACCAGCTGGCGCAGGACATCTACCGCGACCTGCGCGCCGCCGGCCTCATCGAGACCAAGAGCGTCGAGCAGTTCTACGACCCGGCCAAGGGCATGTTTCTGGCCGACCGCTTCATCAAGGGCGAGTGCCCCAACTGCCACTCGAAGGACCAGTACGGCGACAACTGCGAGGTGTGCGGCGCCGTGTACGCGCCCACCGAGCTGATCAACCCGTACTCGGCGCTGTCGGGCGCCAAGCCCGAGCTGCGCAGCTCGGAGCACTTCTTCTTCAAGCTCTCGGACCCGCGCTGCGAGGCCTACCTGAAGAAATGGACCGCCGCCCCCGGCCACGTTCAATCCGAAGTGCAAAACAAGATTCGCGAGTGGCTCTACAAGGACGACGAAGGCAAGGGCGGCCTGGGCGACTGGGACATCAGCCGCGACGCGCCCTACTTCGGCATCGAGATCCCCGATGCGCCGGGCAAGTACTTCTACGTGTGGATGGACGCGCCCGTGGGCTACCTGGCGTCGCTGAAGAACCTGCTGGACAAACGCTGCATCGAGCTGGGCGGCGACGGCATCTCGTACACCGAGTACATGGCCGACCCTGATCTCGAGCAGGTGCACTTCATCGGCAAGGACATCATCACCTTCCACACGCTGTTCTGGCCCGCGATGCTGCATTTCAGCGGCCGCAAGGCGCCCAACGCCATCTACGTGCACGGCCACCTCACAGTGAGCGGCGAGAAGATGAGCAAGAGCCGCGGCACCGGCATCGACCCGCTCAAGTACCTGTCGATCGGGCTCGACCCCGAATGGCTGCGCTACTACATCGCCGCCAAGCTCAACGGCCGCAACGAGGACATCGACTTCAACCCCGACGACTTCGTGGCGCGCGTGAACAGCGACCTCGTGGGCAAGTACATCAACATCGCCAGCCGCGCGGCCGGCTTCATCGGCAAGCGCTTCGGCGGCCAGCTGGGCGTGGTGTCGGCCGACGGCGAAGCGCTGCTGTCGACGCTGCGCGCTGCAGCCCCGCAGGTGCAGTCGCTCTACGACGGCCGCGACTACGCCCGCGCGCTGCGCGAGGTGATGGCGCTGGCCGACAAGGTGAACGAGTACGTCGACCAGAACAAGCCCTGGGAACTGGCCAAGAAGGAAGGCGCCGAGGCGCGCCTGCACGACGTGTGCACGGTGTGCATCGAAGCCTTCCGCCTGCTCACGCTGTACCTGAAGCCGGTGCTGCCGGCGCTGGCCGTGAACGTCGAGGCCTTCCTGAAGATTTCGCCGCTGACCTGGACCGATGCCGCACAGGCCCTGCCGGCCGGCCACGCCATCGGCGACTACAAGCACCTGATGCAGCGTGCCGATGCCAAGGTGGTCGACAAGCTGTTCGACGTGCCTGAAGCCGCCGCAGCCGCCGCGCCTGTCGCCGTGGAAGCGCAAGACCTGCCGGGCGGCGAAGCCATCGCGCCGACGATCACCATCGACGACTTCGTGAAGATCGATCTGCGCCTCGCGAAGATCGTGGCCTGCGAGAAGGTCGAGGGCTCGACCAAGCTGCTGCGCCTGACGCTCGACGCGGGCGAGGGCAAGACGCGCAACGTGTTCAGCGGCATCGCCTCGGCCTACCAGCCGGAGCAGCTCGTGGGCAAGCTCACGGTGCTGGTCGCCAATCTCGCGCCGCGCAAGATGAAGTTCGGCATCAGCGAAGGCATGGTGCTAGCCGCGAGCCACGGCGACGAAAAGGCCCACCCGGGCATCCACGTGCTCGAGCCCTGGGCGGGCGCGACGCCGGGCATGCGCGTGCGCTGATCTGAAGACGAAGAAGAACTAGCCGAACTTGTTGTTCAACACGAGGTCGGCAAACACCTTGCCGCCCACCGAGATGTGGTCGCGCATCGCCTCCGCGGCGTTGTCCGCGTGGCCTTTGAGAATCCACTCGACCACCCGTTCGTGCTCCCGCTGTGAAGCGGCGAGCCGGCCGGGCTTCTCGAACATCCGGCCGCGGTAGGCCGCGATGCGCAGGCGCACGGTCTGCGCCTGCTCCACGATGAAGGGGTTGCCGCTGGCGCGGTAGATCACGCCGTGCAGCGCGGCGTTGGCCTGCTGATAGGCCTCGGCGTCGTCCGCCTCGGCCTGCGCGGCGGTGTCGGCCAGGGCGCGCAGCAGCTCATCGCGCAGTGCCGGGCCGATGCGCAGCGCCGCCAGCCGCGCCAGCACGCCTTCGAGCTCGCCCAGCGCTTCCATCATCGCGACCAGTTCGTTCGCCCGCAGCTGGCGCACGTAGATGCCGGTGCGCGGAACGATGTCGACCAGCCCGCGCGCACTGAGCAGCAGCAGCGCCTCGCGCACCGGCGTGCGCGAGGTGTTGAAGCTCAGCGCCAGCGCCTTTTCGTCGATGGGCATGCCGGGCGACAGCACGCCGCCCAGGATGTCTTGTTCGAGCCGGGCGCGGATGCGGTCCTGCAGGCTGGTGGTGTCGAGGGTTTTCGCGGGTTGCATGGCGATCTGGATATTAGCTAACCTTACAGATATATCAATTCATCTGTTTGGTACATCAATGTCTCCCACCCTCGCGATCGACGGCCACGTCGCCTACCTGACGCTGCACCGTCCTCAAGCCGCCAACAAGCTCACGCCGGACGACCTGCCCGTGCTGATCCAGCATGTGGACACGGTGAACCGCACGCCCGAGGTGCTGGTGCTGGTCCTGCGCGCCGAGGGCAAGTACTTTTGCAGCGGGTTTGATATATCAGAAGTGGCCACCCAGAGCCAGACCGAGGGCCGCAGCTTCGGCGAGATGGTCGATGTGTTCGAAAACTGCCGCGCGGTCACCATCGCGGCGGTGCACGGCGGTGTGTACGGCGGCGCGACCGACCTCGTGCTGGCCTGCGACTTCCGCGTCGGCGCCCGCGCCGCCGAGATGTTCATGCCGGCCGCCCGGCTCGGCCTGCACTACTACCAGAGCGGCATGGAGCGCTACGTGTCGCGGCTCGGGCTGGACACGGCCAAGCGGCTGTTCCTCACCGCCGAGAAGCTCGACGGCGCCGCCATGCGCGATTGCGGCTTTCTCACGCAGCTGGTCGACGACGCCGCGGCGCTCGACACCGAGGTGCAGCGCCTGCGCACCGTGCTCGCCGGCATGGCGCCGCTGGCGCTGCTGGGCATGAAGAAGCACCTGAACCAGATCGCGCGCGGCACCGCCGACGCCGCCGCGATCTCGCGCGAGGTGCAGCGCACCGTCGCGTCCGAAGACCTCGCCGAGGGCGGCCGGGCCTGGCGCGAGAAGCGCACACCGGTGTTCCAGGGCCGCTGAACGCGCCCGCCCTTCCCCCACACAAGACTCAGGAGACAACCCATGAAGCAAGAACTGCGAGCCCTCTCGTTCGCGGCCGTCGCGCTGCTGGCCTCGGCCGGCGCGCTGGCCGACACCTACCCCTCGCGGCCGATCACGCTGGTGGTGGGCTTCCCCGCCGGCGGCGGCGCCGACACCGTGGCGCGCATCGTGAGCGACAAGATGGCCAAGCTGCTCGGCCAGCCGATCGTCATCGACAACAAGCCGGGCGCCGGCACCACCATCGCGTCGGACCAGGTCGCGCGCGCCGCGCCCGACGGCTACACGCTGCTGCTGGGCAGCGCCAACCTCTACGGCAGCGACAAGCTGCTCTACAAGAGCGTGAAGTACGACGGCGCCAAAAGCTTCGTGCCGATCTCGCGCTGGAGCTCGGCGCCGATGCTGCTGGCCGTCAACAAGGACGTGAGCGCGAAGACCGTGCAGGCGCTGATCGCCGAGGCGCGGCAGAACCCCGGCAAGCTGGCGTACTCGTCGTCGGGCGCCGGCGTGGTCACGCACCTGGCCGGCCTGTCGTTCGAGAAGGCGGCCGGTGTGCAGATGCTGCATGTGCCGTACAAGGGCGGCGCCCCGTCGATCCAGGCCGTGGCCGCCGGCGACGTGCAGCTCACCTTCGGCACGCCGCCCTCGGTGCTGCCGATGGCGCAGGGCCAGAAGCTGCGCGTGCTGGCCGTCACTTCGGGCCAGCGCTCGCCGCTCTTTCCTGATGTGCCCAGCGTGGCCGAAGCCGGCGTGAAGGGCTACGACTACACCTTCTGGTTCGGCCTCTTCGCACCCGCGGGCCTGCCACCGGAGGTGACGCAGAAGCTGTTCGACGCCAGCGTGGCGGCGCTGAACGACCCCGAGGTGAAGGCGCGGCTGGAGAAGTCGGGCAACGAGTCGGCACCCTCGAAGTCGCTGGCCGAATTCCGTGCCTGGGCCCTGGCCGAAGGCGCGAAGTCGAAGGAACTCACCGCGCGCTCCGGCGCGAGCATCGAATGACGCAGGACGCACCCAAGGCTGGCCCCCTGCAGGGCTTCACCGTCATCGACCTGACCCGCGTGCTCGCGGGGCCGTACTGCACGATGCTGCTCGCCGACCTGGGCGCGCGCGTCATCAAGGTGGAGCAGCCGGGCCTGGGCGACGACGCGCGGCAGATCGGCCCCTTTGTCGAGGGCGACTCGGCCTACTTCATGTCGGTCAACCGCAACAAGGAGTCGATCGCGCTCGACCTGAAGGCGCCGGCCGACCGCGCGGTCTTCGAGCAGCTGCTGGCCACGGCCGACGTGCTGGTCGAGAACTTCCGGCCCGGCACGATGGAAAAGCTGGGCTACGACTGGCCGACGCTGCAGGCGCGCTTTCCCAAACTGGTGTTCACCTCGGTCTCGGGCTTCGGCCAGACCGGGCCGTACAGCAAGCGCCCCGCCTACGACATGGTGGTGCAGGCGATGGGCGGCATCATGAGCCTCACCGGCCACCCGGGCGCACCGCCGACGCGCGTGGGCGTGTCGATCGGCGACCTGGGCGCCGGGCTCTACGCGGCCGTCGGCACGCAGGCGGCGCTGCTGCAGCGCGGTCGCACGGGCCTGGGCGACAGGGTCGACGTGGCGATGCTCGACTGCCAGGTCGCGCTGCTCGAGAACGCGATCTCGCGCATGGAGGCAGAGGGCCGCGCGCCGGGGCCGATCGGCTCGCGGCACCCGTCGATCACGCCCTTCGACGTGTTCCGCGCGGCCGACGGCTGGTTCGTGATCGCGGCGGGCAACGACGCACTGTTCCAGCGCCTGTGCACTGCCCTCGACCTGCCCGTGCTCGCCGAGGACGCGCGCTTTGCCACCAACGCGGCGCGCTGCCAGCACCACGAGGCGCTGAAGCAGTTGCTCGAAGAGCGCCTGTCGACCGCGCTCTGCGCGCACTGGCAGGCGCTGCTGATGCAGCACAACATTCCCACCGGCGACTACAACGACGTGGCGGCGGTGGTGAAAGACCCGCAGGTGCAGGCGCGCGAAATGCTGGTGCAGGTGCGCACGCAGGGCGGCCAGTCGCTCACGGTGGCGGGCAACCCGGTGCATGTCGGCGGGCTGCGCACGCAGGTGCGCCGGCAGCCGCCGCGGCTGGACCAGGACCGAGAAGCCATCCTGGCGTCACTGGCCCAAGCCTGAGCAGGACGGGGCCGGCAGGTGCAGAATCCGGCCCATGCAACGCAGTGACCGCCTCCGCCCCTTCGTCCTTTCCGCGCTCGGCCTCGCGGGTGCGCTGCTGCTGAGCGGCTGCGCGGTGGTCAGCGTCGCGAGCACCGCCGTCAGCGTGGGCGCCGGCGCGGTCGGCCTCGCAGCCGATGCCGCCATCGGCACCGCGCGCATCACCGGCAAGGTGGTGGGCGCAGCGGCCGATGCGGTGATTCCCGACAGCAAGGACTGATCCGTTTCCCGCCTCAGCGCGGCAGACCCAGCGCCGCGAGGTGCGCGGGCGTGTGCTGTGCTTTCTCCTTGCGCACGAAGGCCGAACGCAGCGCCGCGTGCGGCTCGGCGGGATCGAAGAAATTGCGCCGCATGTGCGCCAGCTCCTCGTCCCGATAAGCCTGCAGCGGCTTCGCCGCCTCATCGTGGGCACGCGCCGCCTGCTTCTGCGCGACGCGCGTAGCCAGGTCCGGCGATGCCGCCAGTTGGGCGGCCAGCCGGCCGACCTCGTCTCCCAGTTCTTCCGGCGCGGCCTGCAGCACCCGCTGCGCCAGGCCCAGCGCCACCGCGCGCTTCGCGCTCACGGGCAACGCCGACTGCGTGAGCCGCTCGGCCTCGTCGGCGCCCACGCGGCGCGGCAGGCTGTAGGTCCAGTATTCGGAGCCATGCAGGCCCATCAACGTGTAGTGCGGGTTGAGCACCACGCCGTCGCGGCACCACACCTCGTCGGCCGCCAGCGCGAGCATCACGCCGCCCGCCGCGGCATTGCCGCCCAGCGCGGCCACCGTGAGGCGGTCGGTGGTGGTGAGCACGGCCTCGACCAGGTCGTTCATCGCATGGATGTTGGCCCACGATGCCTCGGCCGGATCGGCCGCCGCTTCGATCACGTTCAGGTGGATGCCGTTGGAGAAAAAGTCGCGCAGCCCGCCGAGCACCAGCACCGACGTCGGGCGGGTGCAGGCGAAGCGGTAGGCAACCAACAGACGCCGGCATTGCGCGGTGCTCATGGCGCCGCCCGCGAACGAGAAGTTCAGCACGCCGACCGGCCCGTACTCGCTGTACCGCATGTCGGTCCAGGTGCGGCGGCCAGCGGGCAACTCGAGCGGCGCAGGCACTTCGGGCAAGCCCGCAGGCAGCCGCGCGCCCAGCGCCTCGACGGCCGGCAGCTTGTAGCTCGGCAGATCGGACCCGGGTTCGCGCCAGGGCCGCAGCTGGGTGAGCCAGACCGCGCCGTCCACGGTGGCGCGGCAGACTGCGCCAGTGCGGGTGGCGATCAGTTCACCGGGCGTGCCACGCAGTTCGTCTTCGGCATGGCCGCCGTGCAGGTACCACGACGCGCCCTGCAGCTCGTCAAGCACGCCGGGCTGCGAATCGGCCGCGCGCAAATGCTGCAGCACCGATTCGGTGGTCTGCGTGGCCCAGTCGATGCGGCGTTCGGCCTGCTTCATGAAGGGCCGCCAGCCGGCGGCGAGGTCGGCCGCCTTCTGCCGCTTCGGCTTGTAGGTGCCCGAAGCGAAGCGCTCGACGGCCAGCAGCACGGCGTCGACGGCGGCATCGGCCACCTCACCGCGGTACAGGTCGCTCTTGCCGGCCTGCGGCGGCACCTTCAGCGGCGACCAGGCCCAGACATCGCCCGCGTCCATCTCGGCCACGGCCTCGAGCACGGTGACGCCCCAGCTGGCGACGCCGCCCTGCAGCGTCCGATCGAGCGAGGACGGGCCGCGGTCGCCGGGCGGGCCCGGATGCACGATCAGGCAGGTGTGGGCGCGCCAGACGTCCTCGGGAATCGCGGTGGTCAGCATCGGCGCGATGAGCAGCGCGGGTGCGTGCTGGCGCACCGCTTCGCGCAAGGCCTCGTCATCGCCGAGCGCCAGCACGATGCCTGCTGTGTGACCCCGGTCCTGGAGTTCGGCCAGCACGCGCTGCGTGAGGCTGTTGAAGGCGCTCGCGACGAGCAGGATGTGCATGGGGCAACCTTATTGACGTTTGTTTCTAAACGTCAAAAATGTATCTTTCAGCCTCGGCGCCGATAAGCTGACTGAAAGTACTCACCCCTGGGAAATCGCCGGCCCGCCGCGACGGCCGGGCCACAATGACCGCACATGTCATCGCCGCTGAACCTCACCCGCTTTCGCCCCCGCCTGATGGACACGATGGCGGGCTACGACCGGGGGCGGTTCCTGAGGGACCTGGGCGCGGGCGCCACGGTGGGCATCGTGGCGCTGCCGCTGGCCATGGCGTTTGCCATCGCCTCGGGGCTCAAGCCCGAGGCCGGCATCTGGACGGCGATCATCGCGGGCTTCCTGATCTCATTCCTGGGCGGCTCGGCCGTACAGATCGGCGGACCAGCCGGCGCGTTCATCGTGATCGTCTACGGCATCGTCGAGCGCTACGGCGTGGCCAACCTGCTGATCGCCACCGCCTGCGCGGGCGTGCTGCTGTTCATGGCGGGGCTGTTCGGGCTCGGGCGGCTGGTGCGCTTCGTGCCGCTGTCGATCGTGGTGGGCTTCACCAACGGCATCGCGGTGCTGATCCTGCTGTCGCAGCTCAAGGATTTGCTCGGCCTCACGGTCGAGCGCATGCCGGCCGACGTGTTCTCGCAGCTGCACGCGATGGCACTGCGGCTGGACACCTTCAATCCGCAGGCCTTCGCGCTCGGGCTGGCTTGCGTGCTCGGCCTGCTGGCGTGGTCGCGGCTGTTTCGCGGCGACTCGGCGCTGGCGCGTGCGGTGCAGCGCGTGGGTGGCCGGTGGGTGCAGACGCGCCCGGTGCAGATCGTCGGGCGCATCCCGGGGCCGATCGTCGCGCTGGTGTCGCTCACGCTGGTGTCGTGGGGCTTCGCGCTGCCGGTGGAAACCATCGGCACGCGCTTCGGCGGCATTCCCGAGGGCGTGCCGGCCTTCGCGCTGCCCGATTTCTCGTGGGAGACCGTCAAGCAGCTGGTGACGCCGACGCTGACCATCGCGCTGCTCGGCGCCATCGAGTCGCTGCTCTGCGCGCGCGTGGCCGACCAGGTCAGCGGCCAGCCGCGCCACGACCCCAACCAGGAGCTGATGGCGCAGGGCATCGCGAACATCGTTACGCCCTTCTTCGGCGGCATGCCGGCCACGGGCACCATCGCGCGCACCGTGACCAACATCCGCTCGGGCGGCAGCTCGCCCATTGCGGGCATCGTGCATGCGGTCACGCTGCTGCTCGTCGTGCTGCTGGCGGCACCGCTGGCGCGCCACGTGCCGCTCGCGGTGCTGGCGGGCATCCTGGTGTTCGTGGGGCTGAACATGGGCGAATGGCGCGAGTTCACGCCCGGCCAGCTGCGCCACTTCAGCCGCCATTACCGGCTGCTGATGCTCGGCACCTTCTTCCTCACCGTGGTGTTCGACCTCACGGTGGCGGTGCAGGTGGGCCTCGTGCTCGCGTGCGCGCTCTTCATCCGGCGCATGAGCGGGCTGTTCAGCGTCGAACTCGTGACCTTGCAACCGCCGGTGCTCACCTACCGGCTGTACGGCGCGATGTTCTTCGGCGCGGCGGCCAAGCTCGACGAAGCAGTGAACGCCGCCGAGCGCGCACCGCGCGGCATGACGGTGGTGCTCGACGCCACGCACCTGATCTACCTCGATGCCACCGGCGTCGATGCGCTGCGGCAGCTGCACCGGGCGGTGCTGGCGCGCGACGGGCTGCTGCGCATCGAGTCGCTGCAGCCACAGCCGCTCGAGGTGCTGGAGCGTTCAGGCTTTGCCGAGGAGTTGACGACGGGCCAGCCCGGCGCATCGCACGGCCCGTAGCTGTTACGGCGCCTCGGTGCCCCGATCCGGCGACGAGCCGCTGCGCACCACGCGCTGGTCGTCGTTCAGCGTGGCCGTGAAGACCATCGCCGAACTGGGCGGCTGCACCCAGCGCCATTCCCATTCGGTCTCGCGCTTGAGCGCATAGGGCGTGACCTTGGCCGGCTTGCCGAGCAGCTTGCGCAGGTCTTCCATCATCATGCCGGGCTGCACCTTGGCGAAGTTCTCGGGCGTGAGCACCTGGCGCAGCGCGCTCATCTTGCCGTCGGCGCCGATGGTGATCATGTAGTTCTTCTGACCCTGCGGCTGGCGGTTGAACTCCAGCACGCGGCCGTTGGGCACGTCCCAGACGTTCTCGGGTTCGCCGAAACGCGCGCGCACGTCGGCCTCGGTCGAGACGCCTTCTTCGAGCTCGCTGATGCGCTGCGGATCGCAGCCCGCGAGCCCGATGAGGGCTGCCAGCAGTCCTGTCATGAGGCCGATCCGGGCCTTCTGGAATCGTTGCATGCGGTCCCCGGTAAAATTCGAGCGATAAAGGTCCAGTCTATGTCCATCTTCCGCCGCCCCCACTACACCTCCGAGATCACGAACTTCATCGAGGAGATGAAGGAAAAGAAGCCGACGCTGGAAGCCGAACAGCGCGCCGGCCGCGCCCTGCTCTGGGACAAGCACCTCGACCGCAGCCTGCTCGAGGAGTACAGCGAAGCCCGCGTGCCGATGCAGCCGTACGTCTACCAGACCCAACCCAAGTGAATGGTGCCCACCCGGCATCCCGCCGCCCCGCGTGCGCGCACAGCTATTAAGTTGATAGCAATCGCCTCATGAGCGCAGACGAGGACAACGGCACGATCGTGGCCAGCATGCCCGAGGTCGTCGACCAGGTCGCCCTGGCCCGGCTCTACGGCGAGCCGCTGTTCGCGATGCCGAAAGACCTGTACATCCCGCCCGAGGCGCTGCAGGTTTTTCTGGAGGCCTTCGAGGGCCCGCTCGACCTGTTGCTGTACCTGATCCGCAAGCAGAACTTCAACATCCTCGACATCCCGATGGCGGGGCTCACGCGGCAGTACCTGAGCTACGTCGACGAAATTCGCCAGACCAACCTCGAACTCGCGGCCGAATACCTGCTGATGGCCGCGATGCTGATCGAGATCAAGTCGCGCATGCTGCTGCCGCCCAAGAAAGTGGCCGACGGCGAAGAGGCCGAAGACCCGCGCGCCGAGCTGGTTCGCCGGCTCATGGAGTACGAGCAGACCAAGCTGCAGGCCGCCGCCCTCAGCGCGCTGCCGACCTACGGACGCGACTTCTGGAAGGCGCAGGTCTACATCGAGCAGTCGATCAAGCCGCGCTTCCCCGAGGTCGACGTGGTCGAGCTGCGCGACGCCTGGGCCGACATCATGAAGCGCGCCAAGCTCGTGCAGCACCACAAGATCTCACGCGAAGAGCTCAACGTGCGCGAGCACATGAGCATCGTGCTGCGCCACCTGCAGGGCCAGCGTTTCGTCGAGTTCGAAAAGCTCTTCGATGTTTCGCGCGGCGTGCCCGTGCTCATCGTCACCTTCATCGCGATGCTCGAGCTCGCGAAAGAAACGCTGATCGACATCACGCAGGCCGAGGCCTTCGCCCCCATCTACGTCCGACTGGCCTACTCGCCCGCCTGACCCAACCGGTTCCACTCCCCGTGACTTCTGCCGTACGCGACTTCGACGTCCTCATCGTCGGCAGCGGCCTCGCAGGCCTCTCCGCCGCGCTGCACCTGGCCCCCACCCACCGCGTGGCCGTGCTCACCAAGCGCGCGCTGAACGACGGCTCCAGCGCCTGGGCGCAGGGCGGCATCGCGGCCGTGCTGGCGGCGGGCGACAGCTTCGACGCCCACGTGGAAGACACGCTGGTGGCCGGCGCGGGCCTGTGCGACCCCGAAGCCACGCGCTTCGTGGTCGAAGGCGCGCCGCAGGCCATCGGCTGGTTGCGCGAACTGGGCGTGCCCTTCTCGGAAGAAGGCGGCGACCTGCACCTGACGCGCGAAGGCGGCCACAGCCAGCGCCGCATCGTGCACGTGACCGACGCCACCGGCGCGGCCGTGCAGCAGGTGCTGATCGAGCGCGTGCGCCGCACGCCCAACATCACGCTGTTCGAGCACCACACGCTGGTCGACCTGGTCACCGGCACCAAGCTCGGCTTGGCCGATCCGTCGTGCCAGGGCCTGTACGCGCTGGACGACGAGACCGACGAGGTGCTGGCCTTCCGCGCGCCGCACACCATCCTGGCGACCGGCGGCGCGGGCAAGGTGTACCTGTACACCACCAACCCCGACACCGCCACCGGCGACGGCATTGCCGCCGCCTGGCGCGCGGGCTGCCGGGTGTCGAACCTGGAGTTCATCCAGTTCCACCCGACCTGCCTGTACCACCCGCACGCGAAGTCGTTCCTGATCAGCGAAGCGGTGCGCGGCGAAGGCGGCCTGCTCAAGTTGCCCGACGGCACGCGCTTCATGCCCAAGCACGACGAACGCGCCGAACTCGCGCCGCGCGACGTGGTGGCCCGCGCCATCGACTTCGAGATGAAGAAGCACGGGCTCGATTGCGTGTACCTCGACATCTCGCATCAGCCGCCCGCGTTCCTGAAAGAACACTTCCCCAACATCCTGGCGCGCTGTCTCGAGCTGGGCATCGACATCACGCGCGAGCCGATTCCCGTGGTGCCCGCCGCGCACTACACCTGCGGCGGCGTGCTCAGCGACCTGGCCGGCCGCACCGACATCCCGGGCCTGTACGCCATCGGCGAAACCGCCTGCACCGGCCTGCACGGCGCCAACCGGCTGGCCAGCAACTCGCTGGTCGAGTGCATGGTGTTCGCGCGCGCCGCGGCCGACGCCATTGCGCAGGCCCCGTCGCGCGAACGCGCCGTGCTGCCCGCCTGGGACGAAAGCCGCGTCACCGACGCCGACGAAGCCGTGGTCATCTCCCACAACTGGGACGAGCTGCGCCGCTTCATGTGGGACTACGTCGGCATCGTGCGCACCAACAAGCGCCTGGAGCGTGCGAGCCATCGCATCGCGCTGCTGCAGGCCGAGATCCAGGAGTTCTACGCGAACTTCCACGTCACGCGCGACCTGCTCGAACTGCGCAACCTGGTGCAGGTGGCCGAGCTGATCGTGCGTTCCGCGCAGGCCCGCCACGAGAGCCGTGGCCTGCATTTCAGTCGCGATTACCCTTCGCTGGCCGAGCCCACCGCACCCACCGTGCTGGTGCCGCCGGTCGACTGAGCCCACCCTTCGTCACCTTTCGATCACCCTCAGGATGCCCGGCCACCGACGCCCGCAGGGAGAAAGCCAACCATGTCGAACACACCTTCCACCCCCACCCCACCGTCCGAAGCCCCTGCCGGCACGCCCTACGGCACGCTGCCGCCCGCCTCGCCGCTGGCGCAGCGCAAGCCCGTGAGCCTGCCGCGGCTGGCGGACATGCATGCGCGCGGTGAAAAGATCGCCATGCTCACCGCCTACGACGCCACCTTCGCGGCCATGGCCGACGCGGCGGGCATCGACTGCCTGCTGGTCGGCGACTCGCTGGGCATGGTCTGCCAGGGCCTGAACAGCACCGTGGGCGTGAGCCTGGAAGCCATGCGCTATCACACCGACAGCGTCTCGCGCGGCCTGCGCCGCGTGCAGGGCACGACCTGGCTCATCGCCGACCTGCCCTTCGGCAGCTATCAAGAGTCGCGCGAGCAGGCGCTGCGTAGCGCCACCGTGCTGATGCAGGCCGGCGCGCACATGGTCAAGCTCGAAGGCGGCGGCTGGACCACCGAAACGGTGCGCTTCCTGGTCGAGCGCGGCATTCCCGTGTGCGCCCACCTCGGCCTGACGCCGCAGACCGTGCATGCGCTCGGCGGCTACCGCGTGCAGGGCAAGGGCGACACCGCCGGCGCGCTTCTCAAGCAGCAGGCCCACGCGCTGCAGGATGCAGGCGCCGCCATGCTGGTGCTCGAGATGGTGCCGGCCGCGCTGGCCGCCGAGCTCACGACCGAGCTGACCCGCTGCGCCACCATCGGCATCGGCGCCGGCAAAGCCACCGCGGGCCAGGTGCTCGTGCTGCACGACATGCTGGGCATCAACCTCGGGAAGATGCCGAAGTTCGTGCGCAACTTCATGGCCGACGCGCCGGGCGTGCTGCCCGCGCTGCAGGCCTACGTGCAGGCCGTGAAGAACGGCAGCTTCCCCGACGATCGCCTCCACGCCTGGTAAGCCCCCAAGGACACCGACCATGTACATCGCCAAGACCATCGACGAACTGCGCCAGCACCTGTCTTCCAGCCAACGGCCCGCCTTCGTGCCCACCATGGGCAACCTGCACGAGGGCCACCTCGCGCTCGTGCGCCAGGCCAAGCCGCTGGGCGACGCCACGGTGGCGAGCATCTTCGTGAACCGCCTGCAGTTTTTGCCGCACGAAGACTTCGACACCTACCCGCGCACCTGGGACAGCGACTGCGAGAAGCTGCGCGCCGCCGGCTGCGACGTGCTGTTCGCGCCCGACGAGAAGGCGCTCTACCCCGAGCCCCAGACCTGCAAGGTGCATCCCGACCCGGCACTGGCCGATCTGCTCGAAGGGCATTTCCGCCCCGGCTTCTTCATCGGCGTGTGCACGGTGGTGATGAAGCTGTTCCAGTGCGTGCAGCCGCGCGTGGCCGTGTTCGGCAAGAAGGACTACCAGCAGCTCATGATGATCCGCCACATGGTGCGGCAGTTTGCGATGCCCATCGAGATCGTCGGCGGCGAGACCTTCCGCGCCGACGACGGCCTGGCGCTCTCGTCGCGCAACGGCTACCTGAGCGCCACCGAACGCGCCGAGGCCGTGCAGCTGTCGAAGGCGCTGCGAGACATGGCCGAGTCCGTGCGCGCCGGCGAGCGCGACGTGGCCGCCCTCGAGGCGCGCGCCATGCAGTCGCTTGCACAGCGCGGCTGGCAGCCCGACTACCTCGTGCTGCGCCGCCGCTCCGACCTGCAGGCACCCCAGCCCGGCGATGCGCTCGTGGCCCTGGCCGCCGCGCGGCTGGGCAATACGCGGCTCATCGACAACCTCGAAATCGACACCCCGCTCGCTTCATGACCTACAGCGTCAAGGAAATCTTCTACACCTTGCAGGGCGAAGGCGGCCAGGCCGGCATGCCGGCCGTGTTCTGCCGCTTCGCCGGCTGCAACCTCTGGACCGGTCGCGAGGAAGACCGCGACACGGCCGTCTGCCGTTTCTGCGACACCGACTTCGTCGGCACCGACGGCACGCTGGGCGGCAAGTTCAAGAGCGCCGACCAACTCGCCGACACCATCGCCGCGCAATGGCCCGCCGGCGACACCGCGCACCGGCTGGTCGTGCTCACCGGCGGTGAGCCGCTGCTGCAGGTCGATGCGGCGCTGGTCGATGCGCTGCATGTGCGGCACTTCCGCATCGCGGTCGAGAGCAACGGCACGGTCGCCGCACCCGAAGGCATCGACTGGCTGTGCATCAGCCCCAAGGCCGGCGCGCCGTGGGTGCAGCAGCGCGGCCAGGAGCTCAAGCTGGTGTGGCCGCAGGCCGGGTTCGACCTCGACACGATGGCGCACACGGGCGAGTTCACGCACCGTTTCCTGCAGCCGATGGACGGGCCCGACCGGCTCGCCAACACCGAACGCTGCATCGACGAATGCATGAAGCAGCCGGTGTGGCGCCTCAGCGTGCAGACCCACAAGATCACGGGCATCCGCTGACGCGGCGGCCTCTTTCTTCTCTTTTCTCTGTTTCCGAGTTTCTTTTTTCTTTTGACGATGCGCTTCACCATCAGCCAACGCTTCTTCTTCGACGCCGCCCACACGCTCAAACGCGAGATCGAAGTCGAAGGCAGCCGCCGTATTCACGGCCACACCTACCACGCAGAGGTGTGGCTTGCGGGCGAACGCGACCCGGTGACGGGCATGGTGATCGACCTGGGCCTGCTGCGCCGCCGGCTCGAGGATGTGCGCGAGCAGCTCGACCACCATCTGCTGGACGACGTGCCGGGGCTGCATCCGCCGACGCTGGAGAACCTGTGCGTGTTCATCGCGGAAGCGCTGCCGGATCTGCGGCCGTCGCTGGCGCGCGTGCGCGTGTGGCGCGAGGCGCTGGGCGATTCCTGCACGGTGGAGTTTTAAGTCTTGCTCCCTCTCCCCTCGGGGAGAGGGTTGGGGTGAGGGTGAGCGGCAATCAACGCGGCGCGATGTTGTGAGGCCCCTGCCCTCACCCTAACCCTCTCCCGCACGCGGGAGAGGGAGCAATGCCTCAGGCGGCGCCGATGCCCGCGACCAGGCTGCCCGGCGCCTGCCCGTTCTTCAGCCCGGCCGTGAACGCCAGCATCCGATCGATCGGCACCCGCGCCCGCACGCCCAGCGCCGGATCGACGTGGATCTCGCCCGCGCCGGTTTCCAGCGCATTCGCCAGTTCGACCAGCCCGTTCATCGCCATCCACGGGCAATGCGCGCAGCTCTTGCAAGTGCCGCCGTTCCCAGCCGTAGGCGCTTCGATGAAGGTCTTGCCGGGGTTCAGCGTGCGCAGCTTGTGCAGCATGCCGGTGTCGGTCGCGACGATGAACTCGGTCGCGTCGAAGCGCTGCGCCGCGTTCAGGATGGCCGAGGTGGAACCCACCGCATGCGCCAGTGCGATCACGTCCGACGGCGACTCCGGGTGCACCAGCACTTTGGCCTTCGGGTGCTCCTTCATCAGCAGCTCGAGTTCGAGCGACTTGAATTCATCGTGCACGATGCACGCGCCGTTCCAGCTGACCATGTCGGCGCCGGTCTGGCGGCGGATGTAGTCGCCCAGATGTCGGTCGGGGCCCCAGAGGATCTTCTGGCCGGCCGCATGCAACGCGTTGACTACGTCGAGCGCGCAGCTGGAGGTGACGAGCCAGTCGGCGCGCGCCTTCACGGCGGCGCTGGTGTTGGCGTAAACGACCACGGTGCGGTCGGGATGCGCATCGCAGAAGGCACTGAATTCGTCGACCGGGCAGCCCAGGTCGAGCGAGCAGTTCGCGTCGAGGTCGGGCATCAGCACGCGCTTCTCGGGCGACAGAATTTTCGAGGTCTCGCCCATGAAGCGCACGCCCGACACCACCAGCGTGGTGGCGGCGTGGTCGCGGCCGAAGCGGGCCATCTCGAGCGAATCGCTCACGATGCCGCCGGTTTCCTCGGCCAGGTCCTGCAGGTCGGGGTGCACGTAGAAGTGCGACACCATCACCGCGTTGCGTTCGCGCAGCAGGCGGCGAATGCGCTCCTTCAGCGCGATGCGCTCATCGGGCGAAGGCTCGGGGGGCACGCGGGCCCAGGCGTGGCGCGTGTCGCAGACCGAGCCTTGCGCGGGCTGTTCGTAGTCGACATCGATGACGGAAGCGGTCGTCATGGCGGTTCAGTGGTTCAGGAAGCGCATCGAGTAGTCGATGGCCTTCACGTCCTTGGTCAACGCGCCGATCGAGATCCGGTCGACACCGGTCTCGGCCAGGGCGCGCAGACCGTCGAGCGTGACGCCGCCCGAAATCTCGAGCACGGCCTTGCGGCCCTCGCCCACGGCGTCGTTCAGGCGCACGGCCTCGCGCAGCGTGGGCAGGTCCATGTTGTCGAGCAGCACCATGCGGGCGCCGGCGTCCAGCGCTTCCTGCAGCTGGGCCAGGGTCTCGACCTCGACCTCGACGAACGCAGCCTGCGCGGCCACGGGCGCCACCGCACGCAGGGCGGCGGCCACGCCACCGGCCGCGGCGATGTGGTTTTCCTTGATGAGCACCGCGTCGTACAGGCCGATGCGGTGGTTCAACCCGCCTCCCGTGCGCACGGCGTACTTCTGCGCCAGGCGCAGGCCCGGCAGGGTCTTGCGGGTGTCGACGATGCGCGCGCGCGTGCCCTTCACGGCGTCGGCGTACAGCGCGGTCTTGGTGGCGACGGCACTCAGCAGCTGCAGAAAGTTGAGCGCGGTGCGTTCGGCCGTCAGCAGCGCGCGGGCGCCGCCTTCGATTTCGAGCACGGGCTGGTCGGCGGCGCAGCGTTCGCCCTCGCCGCACAGCCAGGTGATGCGCGCCTGCGGATCGAGCCGCCGCACGGTGGCCTCGACCCAGGGCGCGCCGCAGACCACAGCGGTTTCGCGCGCGAGCACGCGGGCATGGGCCGTGCGGGAGGCGTCGACCAGCGAGGCGGTCAGGTCGCCGTCGGCGACGTCTTCCTGCAGGGCGCGGGCGACGTCGCACTCGGCCAGCGCGGCGACGGCCGACGCCGAGAAATCAAAGCGAAGGCTCATGTCTCTGGAATCTCTAATTTTCAGGAGGAGTGGCGGGGGACCGAACCGGCTTGCACCGATTCCGGCACCGGGTCGCGCCCGGTCAGCGCCGCAACAGCGGCGCGCGGGCTCACCTGGCCGTCGAGCAGCGCAACCACGCCTTCGGCGATGGGCATCTCGATGCCCAGGCCGCGCGCGCGCTGCACCACGGTGCGGGCGCAGTACACGCCCTCGGCCACGTGGCCCAGCGAATCGACGGCCTGCGCGAGCGTGCGGCCCTGGGCCAGCAGCAGCCCGACCTTGCGGTTGCGCGAGAGGTCGCCGGTGGAAGTCAGCACGAGGTCGCCCAGGCCCGACAGGCCCATGAAGGTGTCGGCGCGGGCGCCGAGCGCCAGGCCGAAGCGGGTCATTTCGGCCAGGCCGCGCGTGATCAGCGCCGCGCGGGCGTTGAGCCCGAGCGCGAGGCCGTCGCACAGCCCGGTGGCGATGGCGAGCACGTTCTTCACGGCGCCACCGACTTCGACGCCGACGATGTCGTCGTTGGCGTACACGCGCAGGGCCGGGCCATGGAAGGCATCGACCAGCGCATCGCGCACGCCGGCGTGCGGGCTGGCGGCCACCAGCGCGGTCGGACGCCCTTCGGCGACCTCCTGCGCAAAGCTGGGGCCGCTGAGCACGCCCGCCTTCAATTCAGGCGCAACCTGCGCCCATATCTCGTGGGCGAGCAGGCCGAAGGCGGCGGGAGAGGTGGTATCGAGCGCGGGCTCGACGCCCTTGCACAGCCACGCCACCGGCACGGTGGTGCCGCGCAGGGCGATCAGCTGTTCGCGCAGCGCGGCCATGGGCGTGGCGACGATGACGAGGTCGGCCCCGACCTGCGCCTGGGCGATGTCGCCCGCGCACACGGCCAGCGAGGCCGGCAGGGCCAGCCCGGGAAGGTAGCGGGTGTTTTCACGCGCGGCCGACATGGCGTCGGCCTGGGCGGCGTCGCGCGCCCACAGCGTGACCTCGTGGCGGGCCGCCGCGTTGACTGCGACGGCCGTGCCCCAGGCACCGGCGCCATGAACGCAGATCTTCATCGTGCGCTGGCGGCGTCGTGCGGCCTGTTTACTGGGCCAGGGTGGGTGCAGCCTGGCCGGCGGCCTGGGCTTGCTGCTGCTCGTACATGGCCTGGAAGTTGATTTCGGCCAGGTGCACGGGCGGGAAGCCGCCGCGCTGGATCACGTCGGCGACGTTGCCGCGCAGGTACGGGTAGACGATCTGCGGGCAGGCGATGCCCAGGATCGGGCCCATCTGGTCTTCCGGCAGGTTGCGGATCTCGAAGATGCCGGCTTGCTTGGCTTCGACCAGGAACACGGTGCGGTCGTCGATCTTGGTCTGCACGGTGGCCGACACGGTGATCTCGAAGATGCCGTCGGCCACGGGCTGGGCGTCCACGCCGAGCTGGATGTCGACGGTGGGCTGCGTCTGCTCCAGCAGGATCGCGGGCGAGTTGGGTTGTTCGAGCGACAGGTCCTTGAGGTAGACGCGCTGGATCTGGAACACGGGATCTTGGGCTTGCTGGTCGGCCATGGCTGAACTTTCGAGGATCAAAACAATGCCCGCCGGGGAAAGGGTCCCGCAGCGGGCTGCAGATGAGGGAACAATCGATTATCGCCCGACGGCCCGCGCACTTTCGTGACGCTGGGCCGCGGTGGGCTTCAGGCGGCCTGCAGCAGCGGAACGAGGCCGCCGCGGCTGTCCAGGGCCTGCAGGTCGTCGCAACCGCCCACGTGGGTGTCACCGATGAAGATCTGCGGCACCGTGCGGCGCTGGGTGATCTCCATCATGGTGTTGCGGGCTTGCGGGTCGGTGTCGATGCGGATCTCTTCGATCTGCTCGACGCCCTTGGCCTTGAGGATCTGCTTGGCACGCGTGCAGTACGGGCAGAACGCGGTGGTGTACATCTTGACGGCTTGCATGCGCTTTACCTTGGGGAAGAATCAGGCCTTTTCAACCGGCAGATTAGCCTCTTTCCAGGCCTTCAGCCCGCCGGCGACGGCTTGGGCCTGCTCGTAGCCGAGCTTCTTGGCCGTGGCCACGGCGCGCTGGGCGCGGGCGCCGGTGGCGCACACCAGCAGCAGCGGCACGTTCTTGTTCTTGACCGTGCCAGCCAGCTTTTCCTCGAGCAGGTTCAGCGGGACGTTCTTGGCGCCGATCATGTGGCCGCCGGCAAACTCTTCGGGTTCGCGCACATCGACCAGCACGGCGCGCTCGCGGTTGATGAGCTGTACGGCGCCCTGGGCCGTGAGCGTGCCACCGCCCGCACCCCGGAGCATCGGCCAGGCCAGCATGCCGCCCGAAGTGAGCGCCATCAGGATCAGCATCCAGTTCGCGGTGACGAATTCGATCAATTTCACGGGGGTTCCTTGGATGGCAAACCCGGGATTTTAGAATGCTGGTTTTCCCACGCGCTGCCAAAGGCCTCCGACATGCACAAACTGGTACTGATCCGCCATGGCGAATCGACCTGGAATCTCGAAAACCGTTTCACCGGCTGGACCGACGTCGACCTGACCGAGACCGGCGTCGAGCAGGCCAAGCAGGCCGGCCGGCTGCTCAAGGCCGAGGGCTACGACTTCGACGTGGCCTACACCAGCGTGCTCAAGCGCGCCACCCGCACCCTCTGGCACACGCTCGACGAACTCGACCGCACCTGGCTGCCCGTGGTGCACTCCTGGCGCCTCAACGAACGCCACTACGGCGGCCTGCAGGGCCTGAACAAGGCCGAAACCGCCAAGAAGTACGGCGACGAGCAGGTGCTGGTCTGGCGCCGCAGCTACAGCACCCCGCCGCCGCCGCTGGAAGCCGACGACCCGCGCAGCGAGCGCTCCGACGTGCGCTACACCAAGCTGTCGCCCGAGCAGATTCCGCTGACCGAATGCCTGAAGGACACCGTGGCGCGCGTGCTGCCGTTCTGGAACGAATCGATGGCCCCGGCCATCCGCACCGGCCGCCGCCTGGTGGTGGCCGCGCACGGCAACTCGATCCGCGCGCTGGTGAAATACCTGGACGGCATCTCGGACGACGCCATCGTCGGCCTGAACATCCCGAACGGCATTCCGCTGGTCTACGAGCTCGACGACGACCTCAAGCCCCTGCGTCACTATTACCTGGGCGATGCCGCAGCCGCCGAAAAGGCCGCCGCCGCGGTGGCATCGCAAGGCAAGGGCTGAAGACGTAAGCAAAAGAAGAAAACCCGGCCTGTCGGTCCCTCCGTGGAACCCCGGCAGGCAATTTGCTTCCAAGCTGTGTATATTGGTTCGACAGCCGTCGACATACAGGACATTTCACTCATGATGGGCCAGAAACTGAAGATCACCGGCTGGGTCGCCGCCGGCGCCGTTGCTGGCGTCCTGACCACCGTCTCGCTGCAGACGGTCGCGCGAGGTTCGCTCGCGCCGCTCCCCCTCGAGGAACTGCAGCAGCTCGCGGCCGTCTTCGGGATGGTCAAGAGCGACTATGTCGAGGCGGTCGATGAGAAGAAACTCATCTCCGACGCCATCTCGGGCATGGTCGCCGGGCTCGATCCGCACTCGCAGTACTTCGACAAGAAGTCCTTCAAGGAATTCCGCGAGGGCACCACGGGCCGCTTCGTCGGCGTGGGCATCGAAATCTCGCAGGAAGACGGCCTCATCAAGGTCGTCTCCCCCATCGAGGGCTCGCCGGCCTTCCGCGCCGGCTTGAAGCCGAACGACCTGATCACCAAGATCGACGACACGGCCGTGCGCGGCCTGTCGCTCAACGAAGCCGTCAAGCGCATGCGCGGCGAGGCCAACACCAAGGTGCTGCTGACCATCTTCCGCAAGGACGAGAGCCGCACCTTCCCGGTCACGATCACGCGCGAGGAAATCCGTACCCAGTCGGTGCGCGGCAAGATGATCGAGCCGGGCTACGGCTGGATCCGCCTCTCGCAGTTCCAGGAGCGCACGGTCGACGACTTCGTCAAGAAGATCGAAGAGCTCTACAAGGAAGACCCGAACCTCAAGGGCCTGGTGCTCGACCTGCGCAACGACCCGGGCGGCCTGCTCGACGCGGCGGTGGCGGTGTCGGCGGCCTTCCTGCCCGAGAACGTCACGGTGGTCACCACCGACGGCCAGCTGGCCGAAAGCAAGTCGATCTACAAGGCGGCGCCCGAGTTCTACCAGCGCCGTTCGGGCAGCGACCCGCTGCGCAACCTGCCGGCAGCGCTCAAGAACGTGCCGCTGGTGGTGCTGGTGAACGAAGGCTCGGCCTCGGCCAGCGAAATCGTGGCCGGCGCGCTGCAGGACCACAAGCGCGCCACCATCATGGGCAGCCAGACCTTCGGCAAGGGCTCGGTGCAGACGGTGCGCCCGCTCGGCCCCGACACCGGCCTGAAGATCACCACGGCGCGCTACTACACGCCCAGCGGCACCTCGATCCAGGCCAAAGGCATCGTGCCCAACGTGCTGATCGATGAAAGCGCTGAAGGCAGCCCCTTTGCCGCCCTGCGCATGCGCGAGGCCGACCTCGAGAAGCACCTGGCCAGCGGCCAGGGCCCCGAGGTGAAAGACCCCGAGCGTGAAAAGGCCCGCGACGAAGCCCGCAAGCGCCTCGAGGAAGAAGCCAAGAAGCCGCCGCAAGACCGCAAGGTGCCCGAGTTCGGCACCGACAAGGACTTCCCGCTGGTGCAGGCGCTGAACCGCCTGAAGGGCCAGCCGGTGCTCGTGAGCAAGACGCAGGTCATCGTCGACAAC
The DNA here is from genome assembly GCF_943372545.1 of Variovorax sp. YR752. Taxonomy (NCBI): domain Bacteria; kingdom Pseudomonadati; phylum Pseudomonadota; class Betaproteobacteria; order Burkholderiales; family Comamonadaceae; genus Variovorax; species Variovorax sp. YR752. Next base: position 57,790 of record NZ_CALRZC010000019.1, read on the forward strand.
AAGGACGAGAAGAAGGAAAACTGATCCGGCAAGCGGGCCGCACCCTGCGTGCGGTTCGCGCCACCGGCGTTTTTTCCTTCATCCGCGAAGTTCCAGGCAGCGCGCATGGACGATCACGACCTGCTGCGCTATTCGCGCCACATCCTCCTCGAAGAATTCGGCATCGACGGCCAGGCGCGCGTCAGTGCCGGGCGGGTGCTCGTCATCGGCGCCGGCGGGCTGGGCTCGCCGGTGGCCCTGTACCTCGCGGCAGCGGGGGTCGGCCACCTCGTGCTGGTCGACGACGACGAGGTCGATCTCACCAACCTGCAGCGGCAAGTCGCCCACACGCACGCGCGGGTGGGGCAGCCGAAGGTCACCTCCGCCGCGCAGGCGATGCGCGACATCAACCCCGACATCGCCATCGAAACCCACGCCGTGCGCGCCGACGAGGCGCTGCTGTCGCAGCTCGTGGCCGAGGCCGACGTGGTGGTCGACTGCTGCGACAACTTCGCCACCCGGCAGGCCGTGAACCGCGCCTGCGTGGCGCACGCCAAGCCGCTGGTGGCGGGCGCGGCGATCCGTTTCGACGGGCAGCTGAGCGTGTACGACACGCGCGACGCGGCCTGCCCCTGCTACGCCTGCCTGTTCCCGCCCGAGGCCAGCTTCGAGGAAACGCGCTGCGCGGTGCTCGGCGTGTTCGGCCCGGTCGTCGGCACCATCGGCACGCTGCAGGCCAGCGAGGCGCTCAAGCTGCTGGCCGGCATCGGCCCATCGCTGGCGGGCAAGCTGCTGATGTTCGACGGGCGCAGCACCAGCTTCGACACGCTGCGCGTCTCGCGCGACCCGCACTGCAGCGTCTGCGCGCAGCGGCCTCAGGCCGGCGCCTGAGCGCCCGCCCTCTTCTTCTTTCTTTCGTCAAGGCTGACGGGCGCCCTTGGCCCGCGCGGCACCGCGCGACGCCGCCCCCGTCGTGGGCCGGTTCGCCAGTGCCAGCACGCCCGTGCAGTCGGCGTTCTCGCCGGGCCCGGTCTCGATGGTCGCGGCCAGCGCCAGCAGCGGGTTGATGGCACCGAGCGCCAGCGCGGCGAGGCCGCGGCCGGCCAGCGGGCCGAACTCGACGCCGCCCCTGGGCGCGCCGAAGGTGCCGCTCACGACCAGCGGCGTGCGTAGCGACAGGATGCTCGGGCTCTTGGGCTCGGGGTGGATCACGAAGTCCAGCGACTCGGTCGCGAGGTTGGCCTGGCCGGTGGCGGTGAAGACGGCGTTGGTGGTGTCCAGCACCAGCGTGCGCCCGTTCATCACGCCCTTGTTCACGTCGAAGGCCAAGGCCGCGCAGCGCAGCTCCACGTCGCGATCGCCGCGCAGCAGGAACTTGAGGATGTCGCCGCCCACCAGCGTCGCGAACACGGGCATCAGGTTGCCGAACTGGCCGCGCCCCGACAGCACCGCCATGTCGCCCGACGCGCCGCCGAGCCAGCTGGCCACCGAATTGCCGGCGCCCGACAGGTTGATGCGCCCGTCGAGCCGGCCGACGCTGTTGCCCGAGTTCTCAAGCTTGGGAATCAGCCGCGCCAGCCGCAGGCCGCGCACGTCGAGCGAGGCGCGGATGTCGGCCGGCGTCTTGGTGGCGTCGATGCGGATGGCGCCCGCGAGCTTGCCGTTGGCCACGCCCAGATCGAGCGGGTCGAGCGACAGCACGCCATCGGTCAGCTTGATCTTGACGCTGCCGCGGTCCAGCGGCACCTGGCGCACGTTGCGGATGGTTTCGGCGGTGTAGCCCACGTCGGCGTTCATGGCGTGCAGCCGCCCGAAGTCGAAGGGGTTGGTCGGCAGCACCTTGCCGCCCGGCGGGCGCTTGGGCTGGGCCGAGGCGACGGGCGCCACGCCCTCCACCGCATTGGCGGAACGCGCCGTGGGCGGCAGGCCGATCAGCGGGCCGAGGTCGTCCATGTCCATCACGCGCGAACGCAGCGTGCCCGACAGGCGCGGCACCTTGCCGGCCTGGTCGAAACTCATGTCGCCGCCGATGTCCGACAGGCCCAGCCGGCCGTTGAGCCCCGTCGCGTCCCAGACCTTGCCGCGCTTGCGCAGGCCGCCGCTCAGCGCGTAGGGCGGGGTCTGCGGCAGCACCACGCCGGTCAGCGGGAACAGCGCGCTCAGCGTCTGGCCCTTGACCTGGAACGTGGCGTCGATGCCGTCGAAGCCCGCGAGCTGGGCCACGGTGCCGCTGGCCTTGAGCTTCGTCTGGCCGGCGGCGGCATCGATCTCCAGCGGGAACGGCGGCGCGCCCGCGGCGTTGATCTGCAAGACGTTGCCCGTGCGCCCGTTTGCCGTGAGCGGCTGGCCCTTGTAGCGGCCCTTGATGCGGTAGTGCAGCGGCAGCTCGCCGCGGTTGCTGTCGTAGTCCAGGTCGGCATGCACGTCGACGCCCAGGTGCGTGGCAAGGAAGTCGACGGCGCCCTGGTCGACCTGGATCAGGCCGATGGTGGGCACGGTGCCGGTGTCGGAGGTGTCCTTGCCGAAGGCCCAGGTGCGGCGCCCGTCGGGCTCCATCTGCAGCCCGACGGTGGGCGCGGTGAGCGCCAGCCGCGGAATGACCACCCGCTTGTCGATCAGCGGCCAGAGCCGGATCTCGAAGCTCGCGCGCTCGGCTTTCACCAGGTAGGGGTCGCGTGCCCACTCGGGGTTGGCGAACTCGATGCCGTCGAAGTTCACGGTGGCGGCTTTCCAGCCCAGGTCGACGTCGAGCCGGCGCGTGATCTCGAACTTGCGACCGGTCTTCTCGCTCACGAAGCGGTTGAGTGGCTCGCGCAGCGTGTCCCACGGAAAGAAGGCGACGAGGAGCGCGAACGCGGTCAGCAGGACGGCGACCAGCAGCACGAAGGCCGCCAGCAGTTTCTGCCAGCGCGGCCGGGCGCGAAGGGATTGGGTTGCCATGGTCGATTCTTACCCGGATGCGCGCCCCCGCCGGGTCGGCGGCGGGCCGCAGACCCCGTGCGGCATGGCCTACGGGAGCGCGCGAAGCAGCGGGAGACAGCCGCCTGCACAGGCGTCGGAACCCGCCTACAACGCGCGGCCCTTGAACCCTGCATGATCCGCTGCGGGAAAGCCTCAATGTCCATGGGCAGGCTCTCTCCTCCGCGGGACGCTTGGACACGAGCACCTGCCCACCTCAGAGGAAGCGCGGTTCGGCATGGATTCCAGATTGCAGACCTATGTTGTCGAAGACAACCCCACGATCCGTGAAAACCTCATCGGCACTCTGGAAGAGCTCACCTGCACCACGGTGGTCGGCTTCACCGACAACGAGCAGCACGCGCGCGACTGGCTGCGCGACCATGCCGACGAGTGGCACCTGGCCATCGTCGACCTCTTTCTCAAGCAAGGGAGTGGCCTGGGCATCCTTCAGGCCTGCCAGTCGCGCAAGCCCGGCCAGACGGTGGTGGTGCTCAGCAACTATGCGACGCCCGACATCCGGCGCCGCTGCGCCGAGTTCGGGGTCGACGCGGTGTTCGACAAGTCGAACGAAATCGACGCGCTGGTCGACTTCTGCATCCGCCAGGCCGCCGCGCTGCGGCCACCCGGCGATGCCTAGTCTCTGTTGCTCAATCGATGAGCTTGTTCTTCAGCGCGTAGTAGGTCAGGTCGCTGTTGGAAGACAGGTTCATCTTCTCCATCAGCCGCGTGCGGTAGGTGCTCACCGTCTTCACCGACAGCGACAGCGTCTTGGCGATGTCGCCGGCGGTTTCGCCCTTGGCCAGCTTCAGGAACACCTGGAACTCGCGCTCCGAGAGTTGCTCGTGCGGCGCGGCGTCGTCCTTGCGGTCGAGTTGGCGCGCCAGCAGTTCGGCCACGGCGGGCGTGATGTAGCGCCGGCCCAGCGAAATAGTGCGAATGGCGTTCACGATCTCGATGGGATCGCATTCCTTGTTGAGGTAGCCACTGGCGCCCTGACGGATCAGGTTCATCGCGTAGTGCTCCTCGGGATAGCCGCTGAGGATGAGGATGCCCACGTCCGGCGCCTTGGCGCGGATCATGGCGAGTGCATCGATACCGCTTTGTCCCGGCATGGACAGATCCATCACCAGCACGTCCAGTTCGGTGGTGCGTACCAGCTCGATGGCTTCACGGCCACTGGCTGCTTCGCCCGCCACGCGCAGGTCCACGTGCTCGGAGAAGAACTGCCGGAGGCCCGATCGCACGATGGCGTGGTCGTCCACAATTCCAATTTTGATCATCTGTTACTTTCGTCGTTGTACTGCTGCTGTGGAAGCCGCAGCATGCCGGTCCCTGATTGTTATCAATTATTCACGAAGTTGCATTGAATGCGACCCTAAGGGTGACATGCACTGGTTAGCCCCCCAAAAAATGGCCGTGAGCCTCTTGCTCGCGGCGCTGGCCGCACTGGCCCTCGTGGGCATCAACGAGGCAGGATACCGGCAGTCGAGCCGCGCCCTGGCGGACATCGACGAGGCCCAGCAGATCCGGGGCACGCTCAACCAGATTCTGCAGAACATGCTGGACGCCGAAACCGGCCAGCGCGGCTTCCTGCTCACGGGCGAAGCCGCCTACCGCCAGCCCTACGACGTGGCGGTGAAGCAGGTGGACGGCAACCTGGCCACGCTGCGCCAGCTGTACGCCGAACGCCCGGCCGAGCGCACCCAGCTGACCGAGCTGTCCAAGCACGTGCTGCGCAAGATCGCCGAGATGGACATGAGCGTGCGGCTGCGCCACGAGGGCAACGAGGACGCCTGGAAGTTCGTCATGACCACCGACGTGGGGCGCGAGGAGATGGAAGCCATCCGCGCCACCGCCAACGAGCTGGTGAAGGCCAGCAACGCAACGCTGCACGCCGGCCAGGTGCAGGTGATGAAGTCGCTGCAGCTGGCACGCATCGGCACCGGCATCGTGGCGCTGGCTGCGCTGATCGCCTTCTTCCTGTACCTGCGGCAGACGCACGCGCTGCGCTCCATCGGCGAGCGCCAGCAGGAGGCGCTGCAGCGCGAACGCAATGCGCTCGAAGACGAGGTGCGCGAACGCACGGCCTCGCTGGGCGAGCTGGCCACCCACCTGCAGGACGTGCGAGAGACCGAGCGCGGCTACCTGGCGCGCGAGCTGCACGACGAGCTGGGCTCGCTGCTCACGGCCGCCAAGCTCGACGTGGCGCGGCTGAAGTCGCGGCTGGCCGACGCGCCCGATGCCATTCAGCGGCTGCAGCATCTGACCGAGCTGCTCAACAGCGGCATCGCGCTCAAGCGCCGCATCATCGAAGACCTGCGGCCTTCGTCGCTCTCCAACCTCGGGCTGGTCGCCTCGCTGGAAATCCTGGGGCGCGAGTTCGGGGAGCGCTCGGGGCTGGAGATCGAGATGGCGCTGGAGCCCGTGAGCATGGACGAGTCGCGCCAGCTCACGATCTACCGCATGGTGCAGGAGAGCCTCACCAACATCGGCAAGTACGCCGAGGCCACCGAAGCCACCATCGTGCTGAAGAACTACGCCAACCACGTGATCGTGGAAGTGGCCGACAACGGCAAGGGCTTCGACGCGCAACGCATGCGCCCGTCGACGCACGGCCTGGCGGGCATGCGCCACCGGGTCGAGGCGGCGCGCGGCAAGCTCACGATCACCTCGGCGCCCGGGCAGGGCACGCGGCTCAGCGCGATGCTGCCGGTGGTGAAGCCCACGCCGCAGACCGGCACGCCGGCGAGCCTCGACACCCCCACGTCGCGCAGCGCCTGACGCAGCCGGTGGCATTTCTTCACGCCACGGCCTGCGGCGACTCGGTCGCCTCCTACGCTCCCCCGCCCCGGTCGCTGACAGGGCCGGTGCGGCCCTGCCTTTAAGGTGGTTCCTGTGTCATCCGGTGCAGCATCGCTTCTTGGGTTCTGCTGTCGGATGCGCGGTTTCAAACCATAAAAGAGGGAAGCCTCGAAGGAGTTCCGCATGCTGCACTACGCCGTGGTATTTCTGGTCATCGCACTCATCGCTGCCGTCTTCGGCTTCGGTGGCATCGCCGCCAGCGCGGTGGGGATCGCCAAGGTCCTTTTCATCATCTTTGCCGTGCTCGCCATCGCCAGCTTCCTGGCCGGCTTGCTACGACGCAAGTAGCGTAGTTACGATCCATAGGCTCCCGCATTTCATCTTCCCGGAAAGGACTCTCCCATGAACACGACCAAGACCCCTTCGCAACTCGCCGACGACGTGCGCCAGACCGCTCACGAAGCGGCAGAAACCACCCGCGCCTACGCTCAGAACGCGGTGAATGCGGCGGGTGAAAAGGTCCGCGAACTGCGCCGCGACGCCGAGCCGGGTGTCGAGCAGTTGGCCGCACGCGTGCAGCAAGCAGTGCAACGCGGCCTTGACGCCGCCTCGACCACCAGCGCCCGCGCCCACCGCCGCATTGAACAGGCCGCCGACGTGACGGGCCGCTACATCTCCGACCAGCCCGTGCGCTCGGTGTTGCTGGCCGCTGCGGCCGGCGCCGCCATCACGGCGCTGATCGTGCTGGCCAGCCGCCGCAGCCGCGACGACTACTGATCCGTTGCATCGCCATTGATTGACTGACCGACCGACCCTGCCCGACCACCCTCGCACATGCTTCATCCGATCTTCTCGACGGTGCTCGGGCACCCGGAGCTCATTGCCGATCACATCGCCAACTACGCGGCCCTTGCCCGGCAGGAGAGTGCCGTGGCGGGACGCGGCCTCGTCGCCCGACTGGTCGCGGGCGTCCTGGCCGTGGCCACTGCCGTGCTGGCGCTCGGGCTGATCGGCGTGGCCGTGCTGCTCGGTGTGCTGCACGGCAGCTTCCACTGGGTGCTGGTGGTGGTGCCCGCAGTGGCCGTGGTGATTGCGGCGATCTGCACCTGGGTCGCCACCCGCCCGAGTCCGAACTACGGCTTCGACGATCTGCGGGCCCAGCTGGCCGCGGACCTCGACGCGCTGCACGCCGCCGGAGCCCGCCATGAGCAGCCCTGACCCCCGCCGCCCTGCCGCATCGCAGCTGACGCCGCAGCAGCGGCTGGCCATTTCGCGCCGCGCGCTCGTGCGGCAACTGAACGGCGGCGAGCCGGACGCACCGGCGCCCCACCGCGCCTTTGCCGCCGGTGACGCCGACGACGATCTCGAATACGCACACACCGACACGGGCGATGCGCCCGCCGCCTCGCCGGGGCGCCGCCACAACGTCTGGAGCGCCATGGCGCGCGGCGTGGTGCAGCGCTGGTGGCGCCGCCATCCCGCGCACGCGGCCGGCCAACTGGCCCGCCCTCTGCTCGAACACTACGCCCGCACGGAGCCCGTCAAGCTCATGGCCGCCGCGGCAGCCACGGGCTCGCTGCTGGTGCTCGTGCGGCCCTGGCGACTGCTCTCGGCCACGGCCGTGATCGCGGCGGTGCTCAAGACCTCCGACGTGGCCGACCTGGTCAACACGCTGCTGCAGAAGCCCGCGCGCCTGCCGCGACAAGACCCGCCCTGACGTTCAGGCCTGCGCGCTCTTTGCGCACCCAAGAAAAAGCCCTCGCGAAGAGGGCTTTTCTGTTTCTGGCGGAAGGACCGGTCAGCCCTTCACTTCAAGCTGGTTGTTCACCGACTTCACGCCCTGCACGGCTTTGGCGATTTCCTCGGCGCGCGACTTGGCGGCGGCCGTCGGTGCCGGACCCTTGAGGCTCACGGTGCCGCCCTTGGTGTCGACGTCGATCTTGATCGCGCTCAGGTCGGGGTCCTTGGCCAGGCCGGCCGAGACCGAGGCGGTGATCGCGGCATCGTCGACCGTGGCGGTCACCGCGGCGGTGGCGTCCTTGGCGGCTTCCTTCACATCGGCCGTGGCGCCGGCCATGCCAGTCTTGGCGTCGGTCGCGGCCTGTTCGGTCTTGGCCTTGGCATCGGAGGCCGCCTGCTCGGTCTTGGCGACGGCGCTGTCGAGCTTCTCGCCGGCCGTCTGGTTGCCCGGCTTGTCGCAGGCGGCCAGGGTCAGCGCGGCGCCGGCTGCGAGCACGGCGAGCCAGGTGCGCGAAGCAGCAAACGGGGCAAAGGGAGCGAGGGAACGGTTCGACGTTGTCATGGGAAATCCTC